>LURN01000035.1 GCA_001628405.1 Candidatus Thioglobus sp. REDSEA-S12_B1
CTCGGAATAATGCTCACCTTATAAACTGGATCATGCTCTGGCATTAGTCGTCCCACAATGGCATGTCCAGCCTCATGATATGCTGTCATTTCCTTTTCAGCAGCATCCATCACCATACCCTTGCGCTCAGCGCCCATCATGATTTTATCCTTAGCCTTCTCGAACTCTCTCATCCCAACGAGCTTCTTACTGACTCGAGCAGCAATTAATGCTGCTTCGTTCGCAAGATTAGCTAGGTCTGCACCGGAGAATCCAGGAGTACCCCTAGCAATATCCATCGACTTAACGTTCTTGGCGATAGGAAGTTTTCTCATATGAACCTTGAGAATAGCATCACGCCCATTAATATCTGGAAGTCCAACTGTAACTGTTCTATCAAATCTGCCAGGTCTTAGGAGAGCTGGATCAAGCACATCGGGACGGTTTGTAGCCGCAACTACAATAATTCCTTCTGAACCTTCAAATCCATCCATTTCAACTAGCATCTGATTCAGTGTTTGTTCACGTTCATCATGACCACCGCCCATTCCTGCGCCACGCTGACGACCAACCGCATCAATCTCATCAATAAAAATAATGCAAGGCGCATTTTTTTTAGCCTGCTCGAACATGTCTCTGACTCGAGATGCACCTACACCCACAAACATTTCTACAAAATCTGAGCCTGAGATAAAAAAGAATGGAACGTCAGCCTCACCTGCAACAGCCTTAGCAAGAAGAGTTTTACCAGTTCCAGGAGGTCCGACCATCAAAACACCTTTAGGTATCTTTCCGCCCACTTTAGTGAATTTGCTTGGGTCAGAGAGAAAATCTACCAACTCACCCACTTCTTCTTTTGCCTCTTCAACACCGGCAACATCTTCAAAAGTGACGTGAGATTCATCCTTAGTAATTAAGCGCGCTTTAGATTTACCAAATGACATTGGGTTTTTACCACCCATTGCGCCTCCAGCGCCGCGCATTGTATACATAATTACACCAATTAATAGAAGTATTGGTGCTAGCGATATGATTAGTTGTTTCACAAAACTCTCTTTGGCAGGAGGTGTTGCTTGTACTGAAACTCCATTATTTAAAAGATCCCCCATCAGTCCCAAATCACCTGGACTATAGGTTTCAAACTTTTCACCGAGTGCAGTAACACCGCTGATATTACTTCCAGCTATTGTTACGCTGGAAACATTACCCTGCTTAACATTTTGAATGAACTGAGAGTAGCTAATATCATTAGATTCACTTGTAACATTGAACTGGCCAAAAAGAGAGGCAAGCACACTTCCAAGAACCAACCATAGTAAAATATTCTTATACATAAATTAAAATTTATCCTAAATTAGAAAGGTAAATATACCCTATTGATTATGTATATATAGGGTTTGATGGCATTTTTCAAGGTTTAATAACTATTTTTTTTAACTATGACATAATGAGAGTGAATAATTTAAGATCTGTCTTCTGTTTGAAGAATCTAGACATTTTGAATACATGAACATTAAACCTGAACAACTCCAGAACTCACTTTCAAACCAATTAGCTTCAATTTATTTTGCATTTGGTGCGGAAATACTCCTAGTTGAGCAGTCCTTATCAATGATTAACGGTGCTGCTAGAGAAAATGGTTTTACTGAACGCTTTAGGTTTGATATTGATGGAAATTTCTCTTGGGAAAGCATGATTAGTTTGATTTCTAGTCCATCTCTCTTTGCAGAAAAGAGAATAATAGAGTGCCGACTAACTACAGGAAAAATTGGAGTAAAGGGTTCCAAAGCAATGACTGAAGTTGTGGAAAATCTTCCAGCAGATATTCTCCTTATTATTTCCTCAGGAAAGCTGGAAATGGCTCAGCAAAAAAGCAAGTGGTTTAAAGCACTAGATAAGAACGGAGTCATAATTCAGCACTGGGAAGTTCAAAGTAGTCAGCTTGTAGGCTGGATTACAAAAAACATGTCTCAACTTGGCCTAGATTCGAATATTGATGTTGCCAATGCTATAGCCTACTGCACTGAAGGAAATCTTCTAGCCACAATGCAAGAAATTCAGAAGCTTAAAATTGCCTACCCTGAGGGCAAAATTAATCTTCAAGAATATCTCAATCAGATTGATCAGCAATCGCAATATTCTGTTTTTGGAATGATTGATTCAGCTCTTCAGGGAGATACTGACAAGGTAAACAAGATATTTAACTCGCTAGTTGATGACTCCACGCCACCAGTCATAATAATATCTTCACTTTATAGAGAAATTAAAAACTTAGTGACAATGTCTATCGAACTTAGGTCAAACCAAACTATTGAATCGATTCTTAATAATCATCGAGTATGGCAAAAACGCAAACCACTCATATCTAATGCACTGAAAAAACACAGCTATCAAAGGCTTCAGAAGCTTATTTTACAGCTAGGTCGTATTGACCGCTCTCTCAAAGGTATGGATAATCTAAACGTTTATGATGAACTGCAAAACGTAGTTATCTCTTTATCTGGGAAAAACAATGAACTCAATAGCCAAACTAGTTAATTCAATAGGTCAAAAAGCTAAGCTAGCTTCTGAATCATTGAGGGTTGCAAATACAAAACAAAAAAATAATGCTCTAATTGGAATTGCTCGTCAAATAGATGAGAATAAACAGCGAATAATCGATGCAAACAGTATTGACATTGAAGCTGCTAAAAATAATAACATCGGTGATGCGCTCATAGATCGACTGATGCTCAATGAAGAGAGGCTAGATAGTGTGATTGAGAGTCTCAATCAAATTTCTAAATTGCACGATCCGATAGGAAATATGTCGGAGTTCAAGGAGAGACCAAGTGGTATAAAGATTGGCAAAATGATGGTTCCTTTGGGCGTAATAGGCATAATCTACGAGTCTCGCCCAAATGTGACAGTCGATGCTGCAGCACTTTGTATCAAATCTGGGAATGCTGTCATTCTTAGAGGTGGCTCTGAAGCCATAAATTCGAACAAAGCTTTCCACACTTGTATCAAAAAAGGTCTTCTGGATGCGGGTTTGGATTCAAATTCTGTTCAACTTATTGAGGTGACCGATCGAGAGGCAGTTAAAGAGCTCGCTGGAGCTAGTGATTATGTTGATGCGATTATTCCAAGAGGCGGTAAAGGACTCATACAAAATATAAGTAAAAATGCAAAGGTTCCTGTTATTAAGCATCTTGATGGCGTTTGTCACACCTATCTTGATAATGATGCAGACGCTCAGAAGGGAATTGATATTGCGTTTAATGGAAAAACCAGAAGATATGGCGTCTGTAATGCGACTGAAACTCTTCTTGTTCACAAGGATTTTGAAAAAACTTCATTATTAAAGCTTATCAATCTATTGATTGAAAAGGGAGTTGAGATTAGAGGCTGTGAAAAATCGCAACAACTGTCAAATCAAATTATTAAGGCTTCCGATGAAGACTGGGCAGAGGAATATCTTGCTCCGATACTCTCAATGAAGATTGTTGACTCCGTTGATGAGGCAATCACTCATATTAATACTTATGGATCTTCTCATACGGACGCCATTGTGACTGAAAATGAAGAGCATTCAAAGAAATTCTTATCCGAAGTTGATTCATCGTCAGTCATGGTGAATGCCTCAACTGGATTTGCTGATGGTTTTGAATATGGTTTAGGCGCCGAAATTGGAATCAGCACAGGAAAGTTTCATGTTAGGGGTCCTGTTGGACTTGAGGGATTAACATCACAAAAATATATCGTCATGGGTGACGGACAAATTAGACCATAGAGAACATTTATGATGACTATAGATCAACAATTAGAAGTCATTCAAAGAGGAGTTGATGAAATACTGCCTCTTGATGAACTTAAGAAAAAACTTGAAAAAAATAAGCCTTTAAGAATCAAATTAGGGATGGATCCTACTGCTCCAGATCTTCATTTGGGTCACACAGTTGTGATGAATAAAATGAAGCAGCTTCAAGATCTCGGTCACGAAGTCATTTTCTTGATAGGCGACTTTACTGGAATGATTGGTGATCCGACGGGAAAAAATGTAACTCGAAAGCCTCTCTCGAAAAAAGACATTCTTGAAAATGCCAAGACCTATTCTGATCAGGTATTCAAAATATTGGATAAGGATAAAACCAAGATAGCCTTTAATTCTGAGTGGATGAACAAAATGAGCTCAACCGAGATGATTTCTTTGGCCTCAAAGCATACCGTTGCAAGAATGCTAGAGCGTGATGACTTTTCAAAGCGCTATAAAGGTGGCCAAGCAATCTCCATACATGAGTTTTTGTATCCCTTAGTTCAAGGTTATGATTCGGTAGCGCTTCGAGCTGATATGGAGTTGGGTGGTTCAGATCAGAAATTCAATCTTTTAGTTGGGAGAGAACTTCAGAAGCAAGCCAATATGGAACCTCAGGTCATTCTGACTATGCCAATACTAGAAGGCTTAGACGGCGTTCAAAAAATGAGTAAATCTCTTGACAACTATATCGGTGTTGATGAGGACCCTGACAGTATGTTTGGCAAAATCATGTCAATTTCAGATGATCTCATGTGGAGATATCTAGAGCTTTTAAGCTTTGAATCACTTGAAACTATTGCCTCATGGAAGCAAGAGGTTGAGAATGGAGAAAATCCAAGAAACATTAAATTTCGCTTAGCGGAAGAGATCATTTCTCGCTATCATGACAATGACCAAGCAAAAAAAGCACAACAGAACTTTATTGATAGATTCGCAAAAAACCAAATTCCAGATGAAATGGATGAGTTTACTTTTTCAAAGGGAATTAAGATTGCCAACCTACTCAAAGACTCCAAACTTGTGAACTCGACATCTGAGGCTTTTCGAATGATTAAGCAGGGTGCTGTAAAAATGGATGGCGAAAAGATCAATGATAAAGATCTGACTCCAAACGAGGGCACGTCTGTCTATCAAGTTGGCAAGAGAAAATTTGCCAGAGTTACAATTAGCTAATTTAAGCCAATCAAGCGTATAATATAATCATCTGGGGATGACATGGCTTCGACGAGGAGTTGGATTTCAAGGATGCATGTCGAGGATAAAGATTGCTCGTAAAAACGTTCTTTAAATAATAGTTGCAAACGAAGACAACTACGCTTTAGCAGCATAATGCTAACCGTTACTTAGGAGTTGTCTGTACTTTTAGGATAACGGTCGCTAACAGACTCGCCACTATTATTATTTTAGGGTAATAGGGTTAAAACCTAATCTAAAATCGCTTTCTACATCCCTGTGGGTCGGGTGGTAAAAAGTTAACTCAATAGACCTTTACTAAGCATGTAGACTTCTTGACTGAAAGTTTTCGGACGGGGGTTCAATTCCCCCCATCTCCACCAAAATTAAACAATAATCAGACTATTGATTCAATTTTAGGCATTAGTCTAATTAATTCCTGAGTATACGTGTGCTCTGGATTATTAAATAAATTCTCAGTCTCTTTTGTTTCACAAACACTACCATTCTTAAGAACTACGATTCTATTGCACATCTGTCTAATGACGGGTAGATCATGACTAATAAACAGCATAGTCAGGTGAAGTTCATCTTGAATATCTTTCAAAAGATTTAATATTTGGGCTTGTATGCTAACGTCCAAGGCAGAAGTAGGTTCATCACAAACTAGAAGGCGAGGTCTTGTTGCTAAAGCTCTAGCAATTGATATTCTTTGTCTTTGACCTCCAGAGAATTCATGAGGATAGCGATCCAATGACTGTCTTGTCATGCCAACGATATCTATCAAGTCATTAGTATTCTGGATAAGCTCATTTTTGCTAATGTTTTTTTGAAAAAGCTTTATTGGTTCAGCTATGATGTCTCTTACTTTAAACCTTGGATTCAAAGAAGAATAAGGGTCTTGAAATATCATCTGAATTTGACCTCTACTCTTATCAATTTGGTACTTTCTTTTTGAATTGTATAGCGAGAGACTTTTGTAAAAAATTTCGCCATCCGTTGGCCTGACCAGACCTGTAATAATTTTGGCTATAGTTGACTTTCCTGAGCCAGACTCACCAACCAAGCCTAAAGTTTCACCCTCATATAATTCAAAAGACACATTATTAACTGCCTTCACAGCCTTGTCAGGAGTGTCATTTTTTGATCCAAATCTAAAGCTACTAGCCATAGTTTTTTCATCAAAAATTTTAGTCACACCACTCAGGTCTAGTAATTTTTGATTTTTGTTCTCTCTAACTCCCCAAGTTTTAATAATTTTTTTTGTTAGATTTTTTGAATCAGAAGTTATCTCTTTCCCATCTGGGCTGATAAGTTTGAATCGATCAATTTTTTTATTTGTAGGTGGGACAGAAATAACTAAACTTCTTGCCTCAGTAGATTTCGGATTCGTTAACAATTCTTTTGTATCGCCTTGCTCCACAATAAGACCGTGTCTCATGACGATTACCTTATTAGTTGTCTCTGCGATAACTCCCATATCATGGGTAATAATAATTACTCCTAGGTTTCTTTTTTTAGTAAGATCTTTGAGCAATTCAAGGATTTGATATTGGATACTAACATCTAGAGCAGTTGTAGGCTCATCCGCTATAATTAAATCAGGTTCACAACTTATTGCCAAAGCAATAACAACCCTTTGGCGCATGCCTCCACTAAATTGATGTGGATAGTCTTCAATTCTCTCTTCAGCTTTTTCTATTCCAACTTCTTCAAGAAGTCGAATTGATTTTTTTAATGCTTCTTGATAATCTAAATCTAGGTGTGTTTGAATGGTTTCAATTAATTGATCTTTTATTTTAAATAGAGGGTTTAGGGAAGTTTGAGGATCTTGAAAAACAAACCCAATCTTCTTTCCTCTATATTTTTGAATGACTTCTTCATTATCTCTTAATTCACTATTATCGATTTTAATTGAACCACCAGTTATTTCTCCTGGAGGATCAATTAAATTAATAATAGCATTTGCAATTGTGGACTTTCCAGAGCCAGACTCGCCCACAATTCCTAAAATCTCCCCCCTTTCCAAAGTAAATTCAACATTTTTACTAGCAACAATTGTTTCTTTTCTGGTTGGATAGCTTATATTTAGATTGTTAACCTGTAGCAGACTCATCTTATTTTTAATTTTGGATTTAAGGCGTCTCTCATCCAATCTCCTAATAGGTTAATAGATAAAGCTAGAATAATTAAAAAGATAGCCGGGAAAAATGTAATCCACCATTCTCCTGAAAATAAAAAACTATTTCCAAATCTAATCAATGTTCCTAGTGATGGGGTTGTCGGAGGAACTCCGACACCTAAAAAGCTTAATGTAGATTCTGTAATAATTGCCAGAGCCAATCCTATAGTAGCAATAACCAACAGAGGCCGAAGTATATTTGGCAAGATATGTTTGAACATAATGATAATGTTTGATAGCCCTATAATTCTTGAGGCTGAAACATATTCTTTATTTTTCTCAACTAGGGTAGATG
>LURN01000036.1 GCA_001628405.1 Candidatus Thioglobus sp. REDSEA-S12_B1
CCTCAAGAGAATGCGCCTCATTCGTTTCAAGTGTTGTAAAGGACTCTTTTAGCCTTTGGCTTAACCAACATACTGATATTGCTGAAAAAATTGCTGAATTAGCCATTCTTAATGCTCAATCAAGACTAAAAACTGCAAAAAAGGTTGTCAGAAAGAAAATTGTAAGTGGGCCTGCACTTCCAGGCAAACTTTCAGATTGTACTAGCTCGGATTTAGAGCAAACAGAAGTTTTTTTAGTTGAAGGTGATTCAGCTGGTGGCTCTGCAAAACAAGCTAGAGACAAAGATTATCAAGCTATTCTCCCCCTAAGGGGTAAGATTCTTAATACTTGGGAGGTTGACTCATCTCAGGTCTTAGCTTCCAATGAAATTCATGATATAAGTGTTGCTATAGGCCTAGAGCCTGATAATAATGATCTTTCAGGACTACGGTATGGGAAGATTTGTATTCTGGCTGATGCTGACTCAGATGGGCTTCATATTGCTACTTTAATATGCGCATTATTTGTGAAGCACTTTCCTAAGTTGGTGAGTCAGGGGCATGTTTATGTTGCAATGCCTCCCCTTTATCGAATTGATGCAGGCAAACAAGTATTCTATGCATTAGATGATGCAGAAAAAGATCAGATAGAAGCCAAACTAACTAAAGAGAATAAGCGGCAAAAAATACAAGTTCAACGCTTTAAAGGACTTGGTGAAATGAATCCAAAACAGCTTCGCGAAACTACAATGCAACCTGATACTAGAAGACTCATTCAACTTACCCTAAATCATCCGCTTCAAATTTCTGAAACTATGGATATGCTTCTATCCAAAAAAAGGGCCTCAGATCGTAAGTCTTGGCTAGAAACTAAGGGCAATTTAGCCAATGTCTAAGGCCATAATCCTCTTATCAGGAGGATTAGACTCAACAACAGTTCTTGCTATTGCAAAAGAGCAGAACTATGATTGTTATGCTTTGAGCTTTGATTATGGACAAAAACAAAGATCAGAACTTGAATCATCAATAGCAATAGCCAAGAAATCTAATGTGATTGAGCATAGAATTATGAAAATTTCTCTGAATGATATTGGAGGCTCAGCTCTAACTGATAAAGATATTAGCGTTCCAAAATTCTCAGATAGCGATGATATTCCTATCACCTATGTTCCGGCACGAAACACCATCTTTTTATCTTTTGCACTAGCATGGGCCGAAGTTGTTGATTGTCAGACGATTTTTATAGGCGTTAATGCACTTGATTACTCTGGCTATCCTGATTGCAGACCAGAATTTATTGAGGCATTTGAGGCAATGGCAAACCTTGCTACCAAGCAGTCTGTCGAGGGAGACAAGATTCAAATCAAAACCCCATTAATTAATATGACTAAGGCTGAAATAATTAAAAAAGGCCTTAGCCTGGGTGTTGACTATTCAGAAACAACTAGCTGTTATGATGCTAACTCTTTGGGAGAGGCATGTGGTGAATGTGATGCTTGCGTTTTAAGGAAAAATGGCTTCAGTAGTGCCAATGTTGAAGACCCAACCAAATATCAATAATTATTTATAAAAATTTACGATATTTGGATGTTTTTGAAGATAAAATGTAGACTTTTAAACAACTTAAGGATTTAACTCAAAATGAGTATTGAAGAAAGGGTACGAAAAGTAGTAGCTGAGCAGTTAGATGTGAGTGGTGAAATTGACAATAATGCGTCATTTATTGATGACCTAGGGGCAGACTCACTTGATACTGTCGAACTGGTAATGTCTCTTGAAGAGGAGTTCGATACTGAAATTGCTGATGAGGAAGCTGAAAATATTACAACGATTCAACAGGCAATCGACTACATTAACGCAAACACGTAATATTCTTCATTAAATCTATTAAGGCGTTTACTTTCAAAAGTAATACGCCTTTTTTTACGCATTTTTTTATTTAAACGATTAAAAATTACTTTCCAAAATTTAATAAATCCATTATGAGCAAAAGAAGAGTAGTAATTACAGGACTTGGTATTGTTTGCCCAGTAGGAAACAATGTAAATGATGCATGGAGTAATATCCTAAATGGCGTTTCTGGAATTTCATTAATTGAAAATCTAGATACTGAGGCTCAAGCGGTAAAATTTGGTGGCGCTGTAAAGAATCTTGATGTTTCAGCCTATTTAAGCCCAAAAGAGGCAAAAAAAATGGATGTTTTTATCCATTATGGCATGGCTGCTGGAATTCAAGCTTTTGAAGATAGCGGTCTAGAGGTTACAGAGGCAAATGCTGAGAGAATTGGTGTTGCAATTGGTGCTGGAATTGGAGGAATATCAACTATAGAAAAAACAGCTGATCTTTTTCGAGAAAAAGGACCAAAACGTATCTCTCCTTTCTTTGTGCCCTCTGCAATTATTAATATGGTCTCTGGAAATATGTCCATTAAATACGGCCTAAAAGGCCCAAATTTTGCAATAGTGACTGCTTGCACTACTGGTACTCATAATATTGGAGATGCCTCAAGAATTATTGAATATGGTGATGCTGATGTGATGATTGCTGGTGGGACTGAAATGTCCTCTACCAACTGTGGTCTTGGTGGTTTTGCAGCGGCTCGTGCTCTTTCAACTAGAAATGATGACCCTCAAACCGCTTCTAGACCTTGGGATATTGATCGTGATGGATTTGTGCTTGGTGACGGTGCTGGTGTGGTTGTTCTTGAAGAATATGAACATGCAAAAAATCGAGGTGCTCGAATTTATGGCGAACTTTCTGGATATGGAATGAGTAGTGATGCCTATCATATGACACTTCCATCGGAAGGCGGTGAAGGCGCATCAAGATGTATGAAGAATGCAATGAATAATGCAGGCATTAATCCAGATCAGCTTGATTATATCAATGCACATGGAACATCTACTCCGGCTGGAGACATTGCTGAAACAGATGCTGCTAAGCTTGCACTGGGGCCTCATTCAAAGAATATTGTAATGAGCTCAACTAAGTCAATGACTGGGCATTTACTAGGTGCTGCTGGTGGTATTGAAGCGGTATTTACAACGCTTGCCATTAGAGATCAAATAGCACCTCCAACCATTAATATCTTCAATCAAGACCCTAAATGTGACCTAGATTATGCTGCTAATGAGGCGAGAGAAATGAAGATTGAGCATGCAATCTCTAACTCGTTTGGTTTTGGCGGAACTAATGGTTCAATCCTTGTCTCAAAAATGACTTAGAAGATTTTACCCTTCCTCTAAAATAATCCCTGCAGAATCTGCAAGCTCTGAATCTGGAATCATATTTCTGACAATATTAAAGATTCTTTTGGCACCGTTAGTTACACTATTAAAAGCTTCTTTTTTGTTAATTATTAATTGCCAACTACTGTCAGTAGTTTTAAAGTCAAATGCACCACCGATTATGGCTAGAGCAAGGATGGCCCCAAGTAAATATTTAATCATGCTTTCATTTAACCTTATGCTTAATGTGTCATTATTTTACCAACTTTATAGACTTTAGACTGAAATTCCTGATACTTTCAACAATCCATCCAATTTAGGTTTATTTCCCCTAAATTTAATGTATTGCTCCATGAAGTCTAGGCTTCCACCAATCTCAAGAATTTGACTTCTAAACTCACTGGAAGATTCTGAACCGATACCACCATTAGACTTAACGAATTCATAAGCATCAGCTGCAAGAACTTCAGCCCATTTGTAACTGAAATAGCCAGCTGCATAGCCTCCACTAAAAATATGTGAGAATGCATTAAGAAAACGATTCTCTTTTATAATTGGAATCAACGAGGTTTTCTCTCTTACTTCGCTTAGAATGTCATAAGTATCAGCCTCTGAAATGTGCGTTTTGATGTCCCATAAGGCAAACTCACATTGTCTTAACATCTGCATTCCAGATTGAAAGTTTTTTGATTCAATGACCTTTTGAAAAAGCTCATCAGGGAGCTTTTCTCCAGTCTCCCAGTGACCTGAGATATGGTCAATAACTTCTCTTTCATAACAGAAATTTTCCATATATTGGCTTGGAAGTTCAACCCCATCCCAAGGCACTCCGCTTATCCCTGCGGCACATGGAAAAGGAACCTTTGTCAAAAGGTGATGCAGCGCATGACCAAACTCATGAAAAATTGTGACGATTTCATCAAAGTCAAATAAAGCCGGCTTACCCTCAGAAGGTGAATTTAAGTTGCAAACAACAAAGGCAACAGGCAATGAATCTTTGTAAAGACCCTGATAATCTGACATCCATGCCCCGCCACGTTTATTTTCTCTAGCGTAAACATCCAAGTAAATTCTTCCGATGAGTTCTTTATTGTCATGAAGCTCTATGACTCTTACATCGTCATGATAAGTATTCTCATCAATCTCAGATAATTTAACACCATAGAGATTTTGAATGGTTTGAAATAAACCATCAAAAACACTTTTTTCGGGGAAATATGGCTTTAAATCTGATTTCTTAAAACTAAATTTTTTCTGCTTTAATTTTTCAGAGAAATACATCAGGTCCCATGGCATTAACTCATGACCGGCAAAGTCTTCTAGCTCAATTAACTCTCTTTTAGCTTGCGGCAAAGACAACTCAATAAGGTTGTCGAGGAAATCAATAACCTCATCAGGAGAGTCCACCATTTTTGATTCAACTGAGTATTCTGCATAATTTGAAAAACCAACAAGCCTTGAAAGCTCTGATCTTAACTCTAGAATCTCATCCATTATCTGACGATTATCAAAATCCTTCGAAGTAATACCAACATCAGATGCCCTTGAAATATAAGCCTTGTATACCTCCTCTCTTAATTCTCTGTCGTCAGCATATGTCATTAAGTCAATGTAAATGGGCATTTGAAGATTTATTACATAATTTTCTCCAGACCTTACCTTAGAAAGCTCAGCTTCACCATAACCCTTTAAATCTTCAACTGAAACTTCTTTTTTCCATGAATTTGTTGACTCAAGTACGTTTTTTGAGAACTTGTTACTTAGGACGCTTAATTGCTCCTTAATTGCTTTAAAACGAGCAGATTTAGCAGGATTCAGAGCAACACCAGAGAGCTCGAAGCTGCGCAGTGAATTTTTTACAATGTGCTTCTGCTGCTTTGTTAAATGAGTCTCTTTAACTCTTGTAAATGCCTCATATAGCTCTTTGTTGGCACCCAAATCGCTGTAATAGTTTGAAATTAAGGGCAATGTCTTCTCGTATTGTTCATTAAAGTCATCAGAAAACATAACAGAGTTTAGATGGGAATTTACACTCATCTCTTTTCCGATAATATGCTCAGCTTCGTCAAGAATGCCAATCACGTTCTCCCAATCACTCCCTTGACTTGCTTTGGCAGAATTGGCTTGACCTAACGTAATAGCTTCACTAATACTTCTAACGATATCATCAGGCTCAAAGTTTGGAGATAGATCAAATTTCATATAGAAAACTAGACAATAAAAATGCTCATTTTAAATAAATAGATTGCAATCTAGATGAAGTTTAGAGGTTAATTCGATGAAATTAGTCAAGCAGATTATCATTTCTATTTTGCTCTCCATCTCTTTTATTATGAACCTCAGTTACCTTTCCATATAAGTCCTTAACTCGCTCTTTGCTTCCAACAATACCAGGAGCTTCTGTAAAAGACTGAATCAATAAAAGTCGGTCGGTATTACCATTGTTATGAGTTACCCTATGAAGAGAGTATCTACCTAGAAAAAACTGCAAATCACCAGAACGTAAGTCAAGCCTCTTAACCCTGGATCGGTCTCCATCTAAAACTTTTTTTACCTCATCAAAACACTCATCATCTTTCAATCTTAAATTAGGAACATACTCAAAACACCCTCCTGATTTTGCTCCTTTTAAAAGATAAGTAATAGTAAATTCATTTGTGTCGAAATGCCAATTAAAAGTTTGTCCGGGCTTACAAACATTCACAATCATATTTGATACAGGATCTTCATAGATATAGAGTTTCTGCTTACTTAGACATTTTGCAAGAAATACTCTTAGCGGCTCCCAGTGGTAAAGACTATAAGAAAAAGTACCCTCAGATAAGAAATCTGCCGTAATAAAACCGTTAGATCTCTCCATAAAAACATTTTGAGGATGATCTTTTGACTCTTTAGGATTGCCTTTAGCAAGATAGACATTACAAAGCTTTGATTCTGAATAATATGCTTGATCTTTTCGTTGCTCAGCCTCATTTGCTATTGACTCAAGCCCCCAATCAGTTAAAAAGTCTGAAAGGACACTGCAGCCATCCTGACTGAGTTCATTTTTAACATGGTTAACTACTTTCTTAAATTGAGGACTGTCTGGCTCATTAATTGGATACTTTGATAAATTAATTAGATTTTCTACTTTTGTCATTTACGATAACTATCTTGTCGATTTTGAATAATGACCTCATATCCCTCTTCTTCTGGCTCATCATCAATCATTTCGGGTGGAAAACCAACACCGAGAACGTCTACATTAGCCCTTTCCTCAAGTCTTTTGATAATATTTGGAGAGAGCTCTCTAGGACCATATCGTTTCTCTCCATCCTTAAAAATATCAACTATCATTGGGGCAACCTCTAAACTAAGCCCTCTACGCTCAGCCAACTCATTAAAAATACCTACATCCTTTGAAACCAGATCCATAGTAAAGCTTATATCCCTGCTTCCATTGAGAATAACCTGTGACTCTGTTTCATGAACAAAAGAGTTACCCGAAGAAGCTTTAATAGCCTCATAGGTGACATTCATATCCATACCTAGAAGTTTCATTGTCGTGAGAGCCTCAGAAAGAGACACAAGATTGACAGTCGCTAAGTAATTAGTCATTACTTTTAGTGTAGAGGCAGTTCCTAAATCTCCAGTATGAAGAACTCTTCGACCCATTGTTTTTAATATTGGAAGTGCTTTTTCAAAAGCCTCCCTTTTACATCCAGCAAAGATTGAGATATTTCCTGTGTCTGCTCTGTGACAACCTCCAGAAACAGGACAGTCAATAGGTAAAGCGCCTTTTGACTCAACCAGTGACCCTATTCTCCTGATTTCAGCCTCATCAGTCGTACTCATTTCTAGCCATATTTTTCCTTGAGTAAGGCCAGCTAATATTCCATCATCTGACTCCATTACCTCTGAACAGGCTTTAGGCGAAGGAAGGCAAGTGATTACAATATCACAAGTTTCTGCCATTTCCTTTGGAGAGTTAATACTTTTTGCCCCACGATTCTCAAATTCTTTAACTAATGAATCATCTAGATCCCTAACCACAAGGTCAAAGCCATTTCTTAAAAGGCTGCCAGCAAGCTTCCCACCTGCGTTCCCTAAACCAATAAAACCTACTTTCATTGAATTCTCCCAATCAATAATTAATCATCATCTACATAATAAGGCTTTTGATTCATAGAAAGATGAAGCTTATTCCCCTTGTAAGGGGAATTTGATTCAATAACATCAAAATTTAAATCAATACCCAAACCAGGCTTAGTGGATGGAATTATATTGCCTTTATCCCACGCAATAGGTTCTTCCAATACCTCTGAGTGAAAATCTCCCCAGCTCTTAATACTTTCCATTATCAAAAAATTCGGGCTTGCTGTTGATAGTTGAATGCTTGCTGCAGCACCCACAGGCCCGTTATATAAATGCGGCGCAATCTGTGCATAAAAAACCTCTGCAAGACTAGCGATTTTTTTAGCCTCCAGAATACCTCCTACTCGACCCAGATTCATTTGAATAATTGAGGCTGAATTATTTTTTAATACTTCAAAAAACTCGTACTTTGTTGTCAGTCTCTCACCAGTTGCGATTGGAATTTTTGTTTTTTTAGAGACCTGCGCCATAGCACTAGATTGACCAGGTGGTACGGGCTCTTCAAACCAAAGAGGATCAAACTTTTCAAGTCTTTTTGCAAGTCTGATTGCAGATGATGGTACGAGCTGCCCATGCGTCCCAATAAGAATATCACATTGGTCCCCTACTGCATCTCTAATTTTTTGACAATAGTTCTCGCAATGCCTTAATCTACTTAAAGATATTTGATGACCTGAGTATGACGAATAAGGCCCAGCAGGATCGAACTTGACTGCAGTAAAACCTTGTTCCATAAAATCAATAGCTGACTGAGCGCCTATATCAGGGTCATCATAGTTGAGTTCACCATTTTTGTCTTTCGGATACAAGTAGGTGTATGAGCGCAGCTTTTCATGAACCTTCCCACCAATAAGCTCATAAATTGGTTTATTTGCCTCTTTTCCAATTATGTCCCAGCAGGCCATCTCAAGACCGCTTAAAACCCCCATCATCGTTAAATCAGGTCTCTGAGTAAAGCCACTTGAGAAACACTCTCTGTAAAATCGCTCTACGTGATGAGGATCATGGCCTTTGAGATATCTTTCAAAAACATCGTTAATCCCTTTTACAACAACCTCTGGATGAAAAGATGCTGAATAAACCTCACCTACACCTAATATTCCGCATTTAGTCTCAATGGATAGAAAAATCCAATACATGCCTCCAATATTTGGCTTTGGTGTTGCAACAATATATGTATTTAATTTCTCTACTTCCATCAAAAATAAAGATGAGATCAGGATGAGTTAATTTTTATACGGATTCAAACTAAGAAGCAAGTTATATTTTTAATAACTAGAAAATTAGTGATTATTTATTTCTCTAGAGGGTTTTGAAAGACGTTGTAATTTTTTCCAATTTGAGTCAACCCAAACACTGACATTAGTGGATTTTAATGGCTCTTTTCCAAGCACTGCATCAGCCATTTTTTCAGCCAACATTATTGTTGGGCCATTTAAGTTTCCATTTGGAATGGTTGGAAAAACTGATGAATCAATAACTCTCAAGCTATCAATCCCAATAACTTGACCTGCACTGTTCACAACAGTCATTGGATCATTAACTGAACCCATCTTACAAGAACACGAGGGGTGATAAGCGCTTTCGACATTTGCCCTTACCCAAGCATCTATCTCATCATCACTCCTAACTTCAAGACCGGGGTTGGCCTCACCGCCATTAAACTCATCGAGAGCAGGCTGGCTGAGGATTTCTCTTGTCAGTCTTATACAATCCCTCCAGTCTTGACGGTCTTCTTCGGTCTCTAAGTAATTAAAAATAATGGAAGGCTTCGCTGAAGGGTCAGAGCTCTTTATTTTTACATTTCCTCGACTACTCACTTTATTCACTCCTGCATGGACTTGGTAGCCATGCCCCTTCATTGCAGCGTTTCCATCGTAGCGCATGGCTGCTGGAAGAAAGTGATATTGAATATTTGGCCATTCTATACCGGCTCTGGATCTGATAAAGCCACAAGACTCAAAATGGTTTGTTGCCCCCAACCCTGATTTAGCTAGTATCCATTGAACACCAATAAGACCCTTGCTGAAGAGATTTAATTTGCTATTAAGAGTTATAGGCTTCTTGCAGTTGTATTGAAAATAAACCTCAAGATGGTCTTGAAGGTTCTCACCAACACCAGGCAATTCATGAAGCAGCTCAACACCTGCATTATTTAATACTTCTTTTGGCCCAATACCGGACAATTGAAGTAGCTGTGGTGATCCTATAGAGCCCGCACAAAGTATCACCTCTTTTTTTGCTTTTATTGTCTTTTTTCTTCCGTTTACTGAAAACTCAATACCAGTAGCTTTTTTATTTTCAAGAATTACTCTTTCAACAAGAACGCCGGTTAATATCTTGAGGTTTGATCTATTTTTTGCTGGCTTAATGTATGCATTTGAGGCTGAAGAGCGAACTCCGTTGCCAACCGTCATATGCATAGGCCCAAAGCCCTCCTGTTGTTTGCCATTGTAATCATTCGTCTCTGGATAACCTGCCTCCTTGCCTGCATTAATAAATGCCTTATATAGAGGATTAAGCTTCATGTTATTTCCATTTGAAGTGGATAAAGGGCCACTTCCACCACGGTATTCATTTTCACCTTCATGCCAAGTTTCACAGCGCTTAAAATAAGGCAAGCAGTCTTGATATGACCATCCTTGTGCACCATGACTCTCCCATTCATCAAAATCTTTTGCATGACCTCTTACATAAACCATACCATTGATAGAGGAAGACCCTCCCATTACTCTTCCTCTAGGGCAGTGCATTTTTCTATTATCTAAATAAGGCTCTGGTTCGGTATGGAACTGCCAAGCAAATTTATCAGTATTCATTGGATATGATAGAGCTGTAGGCATTTGAATCATAATGTTTTTATCGCTTCCTCCATTTTCAAGAAGAACGACGTTATGTTCACCAGATTCACTAAGTCTATTCGCCAGAACGCAACCAGCTGAACCTGCACCTACAACAATAAAATCATATTTATCCATACTAATTATTTAATAAGGGCTATCGACATCATTGAGTCGAACAAAAACGCTTTTTAATTGGGTATAGCTTTTGAGGGTTTCAGGACCATTTTCTCGCCCAATTCCTGACTCTTTGTAACCTCCAACTGGCATTTCAGCTGGTGAGTCCCCCCAGCTATTAATCCAACATATGCCTGCTTGCAACTGATTAATTACACGATGGGCACGACTAATATCTTGGGTAAAGACTCCTGCAGCCAAACCAAACTTTGTTTCATTTGCTCTACCTATAACTTCTGACTCGTCATTAAAGCGCAATACAGACATAACTGGACCAAAAATCTCATCTATTACGTGAGGGTCTTTGTCATTGCAATCAGCAAAAATAGTTGGCTCAACAAAGAAACCATTTTTTGTTTCATCTGAAATGAATCGATTTCCACCAATCAAAAGCTTAGAGTTGCTTTTTTTGGCTTTTTCAATATACCCCATAACTTTATCAAGATGCTCTTGACTGATAAGGGCGCCCATTTGAGTGTCAAGATTCAAAGGATTACCAATTTTTATTTTTTCACTTCGCTCGCAGGCTATTTTAAGAAACTCGTCATATATTTCTGATTGAACAAATACTCTAGTTCCATTAGTACAGATTTCTCCCTGAGTATAAAAGTTTGCCAAAAGCGCTCCAGAAACTGCATTATCTAGATTAGCATCATTGAATACAATCAAAGGTGATTTACCTCCTAGCTCAAGAGTAACCTCTTTGAGAGTTCCTGAAGCATCAGACATTACTTTTTTTCCAGTTTCACTTTCACCGGTAAATGACACTTTAGCTATTCTTGGATGTCTTGTTAAGAATTGACCAACTCTGTAGTCGCCTTGAACAACGTTAAACACTCCTGCGGGCATACCTGCCTCAGTGTAGATTTCAGCTAGCTTCAGAACACTTAAAGGTGTCTCCTCGGATGGTTTAAACACCATTGAGTTTCCAGCAGCAAGACAAGCAGCTGATTTCCAACAGGCGATTTGAATTGGGTAATTCCAAGCACCAATACCAGCACAAACTCCTAAAGGCTCTCTCTTAGAAATAAAAAATGTATCTGAATCTAAGTCTTGCTGAGACCCCTGCAAAGCAGGCGCTAGGCCAGCATAATATTCAATTACATCTGCGCCAGTCTCAATATCAACGCAGTTTGCTTCCTGAAGCGGTTTTCCACAATCTATCACTTCGAGTTCAGCGAGTTCATCATTCCTTTCGCGTAGAATTTTAACCGCTTTGAGTAAAATTCTACCTCTCTCAAAAGCACTCATCTGACTCCATTCAGAAAATCCTTTTTCAGCCGACAATATAGCCTTCTCAACATCGTCTTCGCTTGCCTGCCCAATCGTTGCTATTACTTCACCATTTGCAGGGTTAATCGAGTTAAAAGTTTCTCCAGAAGATGACTCAACATGGTCACCATGAATATACAAATCTGTTTTCATAATTATTATCTATTGAAAGAGTAGTCTAGCTAGTTTTAACTACCAATAATGATACATATGAAATTTGTATGTAATGGGAAATAATTACCCATAAAAAGTTGAAAAAAAGTTATAAAAAAATTAGAATTAATAAGGAATTTTTCTTAGTCCCAAATCGTTTTTATACTATGGCATTACAATGTTTTTGAGCTGCTCCTTGAGAAGATTTAAAAGTGTAGCTTTCTGTTTTTCATTAAAGCGAGTGATTGGACCTGAAACTACAATTGCCCCAAGAAGGCTGTCAGTACTCGAGAGAACAGGAACAGCTAGTGCAAAAAGAGATGGGTTGTGTTCATTAATAGACAAATAATAACCTTTGTCTCTTATTTCTTTATAAAAACCTTTTTTATCATTTTGACGTTTACCATAGGCAAGAATAATTCGCCCTGAAGCTCCTCGATTAAGATCTAATCTAGATCCTTGTTCAATGTTATGCCTAACCTCATCTCTAGAGTGAGCTCTGTATAGACAAATACGCTTATTATCCTCCTCAACAAAAAAAGATGAAGTCTCTCCAGATACATCCCGAATGTAATCAACTATCGGACGAATCTGTTCGAGATGGTTACTTTGAGTATAGATTGCACTTAAGTACAAAGCCTGGGTTCCAATGACATATTCTTTGTTTTTAAGGCGTGACACATAACCATAGTCCTCAAGAGTTGAGAGAATACGATAAGTTGTTGAAACGTTAAAATTGAGCTGATCACAAATCTCTTTAATAGAAAAGCTTGACTTGTCTAAGGAGTACATCGACAAGATTTGTAAGCACTTTTCAATGGCGTTATATTTCTTATCAATAGATCTAGCTTTCATTTTAATTTCATATTATGAAAATTCAATATTATATAGTGAAATAACTATATTTTTACAATTTAACGTTGGTATTATCTTAAATTAATGTATTTAGTCGTTTTTTCAAGAAGTTAGAACAAATATATTAACCATAAATTCTTTCAAAAAACTGACATAAATTTTATTAAATAAACGCCATTAAAAAAGGAGAAGAAGATGAATAGAAAGGAACAGATCAAAGCGCTAGAACAAGACTGGAAAGATAACCCAAGATGGAATAATGTTAAAAGACCTTATTCTGCTGAAGATGTCGTTCGTCTTCGAGGATCAGTTCAGCCAGAGTGTACTTACGCAAGACGAGGCGCCGAAAAGCTTTGGGATTTAGTAAATGGCTCATCAAAAAAAGGCTATGTTAACTGCATGGGCGCCATTACAGCTGGTCAAGCAATGCAACAAGCAAAAGCAGGGATTGAAGCCATATACCTTTCTGGTTGGCAGGTTGCAGCAGATGGAAACACTTCTGAGACTATGTATCCTGACCAGTCACTTTATGCTTATGACTCTGTACCAACCATGGTTAGAAGGATTAACAATACCTTTAAGAGAGCAGATGAGATTCAATGGTCGCAAGGCATAGATCCTACTGATGATAAATATATCGACTTCTTTCTGCCTATAGTAGCTGATGCAGAGGCTGGCTTTGGTGGCGTACTAAATTCCTTTGAGCTCATGAAAAATATGATTGCAAATGGGGCAGCTGGAGCTCATTTTGAAGACCAACTGGCTGCAGTTAAAAAATGTGGCCATATGGGAGGAAAGGTTTTAGTTCCAACTCAAGAGGCTGTCCAAAAATTAATCTCTGCTCGATTAGCCTCAGATGTCATGGGTGTGCCAACTCTATTGTTGGCTAGAACAGATGCGGAAGCAGCAAACTTACTTACCTCTGATGTTGATCCGCATGATGCTCCTTTTATAACTGGTGAGAGAACTTCAGAAGGGTTTTATGTTGTTAAAAACGGATTAGAGCAATCTATTTCAAGGGGTGTGGCTTATGCACCGTATGCTGATTTAGTGTGGTGCGAAACCGGCAAACCTGATCTTGGCTTTGCACGTGAGTTTGCGGAAGCAGTTTTAGCTGAAAACCCTGGTCAATTATTAGCCTATAACTGTTCGCCATCATTTAACTGGAAAAAGAACCTTAACGATAGTGAAATTGCCTCATTTCAAGAAAAAATCTCAGAGATGGGTTACAAGTATCAGTTTATCACTTTAGCTGGTATCCATAATATGTGGTATAACATGTTTGACCTTGCATATGAGTACGCAAAAGGCGAAGGCATGAAACACTATGTAGAAAAAGTACAAGAGCCTGAGTTTAGTGCTGCAAAGAAGGGGTACACATTTGCATCACATCAGCAAGAAGTTGGTGCTGGTTATTTTGATGATGTAACTACCGTTATCCAAGGCGGTGAATCATCAGTAACTGCTCTTAAAGGCTCAACTGAAGAAGAGCAATTTAGTTAACCTTCATAATGAATACTTAGGAAGCCTTTAAATAATTAAGGCTTCCTAATATAATTAATCATTATGATTAGTAATTCATCTCAAAAACTCTCTTTATCAATTGCTATAAAGATTTTAGCTGGCTTCGAGGGTCACTACGAAAATATCAAAAGCGCATCCATTGAGGCAAAAAGGTGTTTTGAGGAGAAAGAATGGGAAAAAATTGATAGAGATTCAAAATTACGGCTGAATTTCTATGATGTACGAGTCAACGATTTTTGTAAAAAACTCTCTCAAGAATTAAAACAAAAAAATCTATATGGGGCAAAGGCAGAATTCAACAAATCCCAGAGTTTGGATAAGTTTAACTCGGATTTTTGGAAGAGTACAAAGAGCGTTTATACTGAATTAATCACTTCTCATAAGCAACCTGAACTTGCCGAGACTTTTTACAATTCAGTGTTTTGTAGAATATTTTCAAGGAATTTTTATAACAATCAATATATTTATACTAAACCGTGTGTTTCCTTAAATTATATTGATATGGATGAACCTGTTATTGACAGCTATTTTGTTGAAAATAATCAACTAAATAAAATACTTAGATCTGTTCTCAAAAGTTACAAGTTTAAATGCAAATTCGGAAATTTTGACCAGGATATTGAAAGACTTCAAGAGCAACTCTTTAAGCAAGTTCCAAGGCTGGAGTCTGAAGTATTTGAGATTCAATTTATCAATACACCTTTTATAAGAGGTAAATGTGCATACATTGTTGGAAAAATTGTTACACAGTTACACGCAGATATCCCGGTTCTTATAGCGCTTCTAAATGATGACAATAAAGGGCTTTATGTTGACAGTCTGTTGACCGATGCTGGAGCTATATCTATTGTATTTAGTTTTTCTAGATCGTATTTCTTTATAACAACTGACTACCCTTCTGCAATTGTTGAGTATCTGAAAGAATTACTTCCAGGAAAAACAAGGGCTCTTCTCTACAGTTTGATTGGCCTCCACAAACATGGCAAAACGCATTTGTATAGGCATTTTTTAAAATATTCAAAAATCACAAGTGAAAAGCTGATTGTTGCTCCAGGCATCAAAGGAATGGTTATGTCAGTTTTTACTTTCCCGATGTACCCCTACGTATTTAAAGTGATTAATGATAGGTTCGCACCGCCAAAAATGGGGACAAAAGAAATGGTTAAGGACAGATATTATTTTGTAAAAAATCATGTCAGAATTGGAAGATTAGCGGACACGTGGGAGTTTTCTAATGTTGCTTTTCCTCTTAAAGATATTGACGACACTTTATTGCAAGAATTAAAAAAGAAAGCTGCTTCAAACATTGAGATTGAGGATGATTTGTTAATCGTCAAACATATGTATATAGAAAACAAAATGACCCCACTAAATATCTACCTTGAAACGGCCAATAAAAAACAACAAAACCATATAATTAATGACTATGGAAAGGCAATTGATGAGCTTATAAATTCAAATATCTTTCCTGGTGACATGTTAACCAAAAATTTTGGTGTAACTCGACAAAATAGAGTTGTTTTTTATGATTATGATGAAATTACTTTGATGAGCACTCCAGTCTTTAGAAAGATTCCGAAAGCAAAAACTTACGAACAAGAGATGGCTTCAGAGCCTTGGTATTATGTGGGACAAAATGACGTTTTTCCAGAGGAATTTAGATACTTCATGTTTCCAAATACATTCATGAAGGAGACCTTTAATAAGCGATTTAAAAAACTTCTTGATGCGGATTACTGGGTTTCTATTCAAGAAAAAATAAAAGAAAATGGTGTGATGGATTATTATCCCTATGGTTCAGAAACACGTATGTGCAAAATTTATAAGGAAAAATTGTAATGAAATCAACTTGTGACATTTCTGATGAAATGCATCCAAATGTTCAATATCTAAAACCAGTTTTTCAGAGCTTTGGTAAAAAAACTAGGTTTTCAGGTCGAATAGTTACCATTGAATGCTTTGAAGATAACTCACTTGTTGAGGAAGCACTAAGGTCTGATGGAAGTGAATGTGTCTTAGTTATTGATGCAGGTGCTTCATTAAACTGCGCAATGATGGGAGATAAAAGAGCTACAGACGCAATCAAAAACTCATGGGAAGGTATTATTATTAATGGCCCCATAAGGGATTCTGCTGAAATCAATACTATGAATATTGGTATTCGTGCACTTGGAACATGTCCTAGAAAGAGCATTAAAAAAGGGGTTGGCAAAAGAGATGTCAATGTATCATTTTCAAATGTAAAATTTATCCCGGGACACCATCTTTATGCCGATGAAGACGGGGTAATTGTATTAGAAAATAAGGCAGATTAATGAGTAATGACCATCAAATAATTAATGAAATAAAGGTTGATAATAAATTTTTTGATTTTATTGATAAAGAGGTTTGTGAAGGTTTAGACATTTCTGCCAAAGAATTCTTCCAGTCATTATCAAATATATTGGCTAAACATCAAGATGAAAACACGAATCTTTTAGAGAAGAGACAGGAGCTACAATCAAAGATTAATCACTGGCATCAAAACAACAAAAGGATTGACCAAAATAAATACAAAAGCTTCCTTCAAGATATAGGCTATATCGCTTCTGATCCTGGAGAATTCAATATAGAAGTTGAGGAAGTAGATGATGAGATTTCACTGGTTTCTGGACCTCAGCTTGTTGTCCCAATAACTAACCAAAGATTCGTTCTCAATGCAGTAAATGCAAGATGGGGTAGTCTTTTTGACTGTCTTTATGGAACCAACGTGATCCCAAACAGAGGAAGCATGACAACTTCCTTCGCTCATAATCTTCAGCGTGTAAACCGAACTGCTGAGCTAGCATGTGAATTTCTTGATGAGATAGCGCCCCTCAAAGGTGCCTCATATAGACAAATTACTTCTCAAGTAAAGTACACTGGAGCTCTAATTTTTAATCTTGATAATGGAGAGCTTGCCACACTAATTAACCCTGAACAGTTCATAGGTCATACAGAAACTGGAAACATTCTTCTAAGAAATAATAACCTCCATCTAGAAATTGTTTGTGACCAACAAAAAAGTCTTCACAAAAGCGGAATATTTGATGTCATTTTAGAATCTGCTGTAACAACTATTGTCGATTTTGAGGACTCTGCTGCAACAGTTTCTAACGAAGAGAAAATTCATGCCTATAGGAATTATCTAGGTCTTATGAAGCGAGATCTCAACTCTACATTCACTAAAAATGGACATACAATCAGCAGATCCTTAAACAAAGATAAAGAATATATAGATATAGAGGGTGAAAAACTGACTCTTCCAGGAACTAGTTTAACTCTTGTTCGAAACGTTGGAATTCACATGAATACGAGCATGGTAAGAAATCGAGATGACTCATCTATACCTGAGGGCATTCTAGATACAATGGTTACCTCACTAATTGCACTTCATGACTTAAAACTTAAGATAAATTCAAAAAAAGGAAGTATATACATTGTTAAACCAAAGCTTCATGGACCGGATGAAGTGAAATTCACAAATGACCTATTTGAATCCGTCGAAAATGCTTTATCAATCAAAAAAAATACCCTAAAGATTGGAATAATGGATGAAGAGAGAAGAACCACTCTAAATCTGAAGGCTTGTATTTATGAGGCAAAAAACCGCATAATATTTATTAATACTGGTTTCCTTGATAGAACTGGCGATGAAATTCATACATCTATGATGGCTGGTGCAATGCGATGCAAAAATCTGATTAAGGAAGAGGACTGGTTCTCTGCCTATGAGGAAAATAATGTCAGTGTTGGGCTCGAGTGTGGACTATACAAAAAAGCTCAAATTGGAAAAGGCATGTGGGCACAACCAGACCAAATGAGGGAAATGCTTGACAACAAGATGGTTCATCTAGAGGCTGGTGCAAGCTGCTCTTGGGTGCCCTCTCCAACTGCAGCAACTTTACATGCTACCCACTATCATCGATTTGATGTTTTTAATCAGCAACAAAAAATATTATCTAAAAACAAAAAACCTAATCAAGATAACTTACTTGTGATTCCTTTTTTAAAACTGGCAGATCAGCTATCTGAGGAAAAGATTATTAAGGAAATAAATAATAATGCTCAAAGTATTTTGGGATATGTTGTAAGGTGGATTAACCAAGGAATTGGTTGCTCTAAAGTTCAAGATATTAACCATGTTGGACTGATGGAGGATAGAGCTACGTTAAGAATTTCCTCACAGCATATGGCAAACTGGCTTTACCATGAAATTTGCTCTAAGGAGCAGGTTAATCAAGCATTTCAAGAAATGGCTTTGATAGTTGATGAACAAAATAAACATGACCCTCACTATATACCAATGGCGCCAAAATACGACTGCTATGCATATAAAGCTTCAACAGAGTTAGTCTTTGAAGGAGCTAAGCAGGCAAATGGATACACTGAAGACATTCTAATCAAATATAGACGAAAATTTCTTGAAGCCAATTAGACAAAGTATTTAAATTGTCAATTTTATTGGAAATAGGTATTTCTAATTTCCTATCGCGCCTCACCTATAAGTAAATGTCAAACCGCAATATATGTCTCAGTTGATTTGACCTAAATTGCCTTTGATAATTACTCAATCTATTCATTGAAAATGAAGTTATATTATTACCAAAGTAATCAATATAAAGGGGTTTTCATGAATCATATTATGTATGAGCAATTCAAACAGAGTTTGCTGCAAAGCATATTTGCTATTCCGGGGGTTATAGTATGAAAAAAGTACTAAAACTTACACTTGAAGATACAAGGAAAATGATGGATTGCGCCATCAATAAAGCAATTGAGATTGGTATAGATATGGATATCGCTATTGTGGACGATGGTGGTCACCTCATGCTATTTACAAGAATGGATAATGCAAAAATCACCAGCATTAATGTCTCTATAGATAAGGCATTTACTGCTGCAGCAGCTAGAAAAGCAACTTTAGAGTATGGCAAATCTGTGATCAATCACGGACCAGCTTTTGGCATCCAAACCTCCCACCAAGGTCGTTTTTGTGTTGTTGGGGGTGGGTTGCCGCTTTTTGTTGATGGTCAGATTGTTGGCGGTATTGGTTGTAGTTCCGGAAGTGCAGACCAAGATATAATCGTTGCTCAAGCAGGCATAGACGCATTACTTTCTAGTTAGTAAAAAATAATCCTAACCTTTGAATGCATTATCAGAGAGAAGATAGTCTAATTCTTCCATAGTGCTCATGCGCCCTAAAATTTCATTTCTATGAGGGAAGCGACCAAACTTTTTAACAAGATCTCTATGGTGTTTTGAAAAATCGAGGTTGAAGTTGTACTTTTCAAAAAGATAAACTTGAAGATTTTGGTGGTCTAAATTTTCGCTATGCATTAAAGGCATAAAGAGAAAAAGTAGCTTTTCATTGTCTAATTCCTCATCAAATCCATTATTTATCGCAGACAGTGCTACCTCAATGGCCATACTTTCTGTTTTAAAACTTTTAGCCTCGGATCGAAACATATTGAGTGGAAATTGATCAAGAATTATGATGAGCGCAACTGAGCCATCCGCCGTCTCCCTCCATAAACTAAAACCTCCAGAAGCAGCATGCTCCCATACCTTTTCAAATTTTGATTTGATTTCTTTATCTATAGTTGGAGTTGAAGCAAACCAGAATTGTTTACTTTTTTCAGAAAACCAATAGTCAAGTATATCGCTTGGCTTTGTGGAGTTTTCATTCATATTTCAGGACAAAAAACCTTTAGAGCAGCATAATATACCACTCTAAAGGCTTAAAAGTTATTTCTTAACGATGAGGTGATTTTTCACCATAATCTTTGTACTTCTCAAGATGTCTAATTGGTTTACTCAGGGCGTCCTTTCTAAACGGATCTCCAAGCTCTCTTGAACACATGATTTCAATAATTGTGGTCTTTCTATCATTCATCTGCATATCGATCGCTTTTTTGAGTGCTGGCCCAACATCTTCAAGTTTATCAACTCGAATTCCTTCTGCCCCCATCGATTTAGCAATATTGACAAAATGTTGGTCTGTCAATTCAGCTGCTACAAATCTTCTGTCATAAAAATCAACCTGATTCTTCTTTTCTGCTCCCCAATGACGATTATGAAAAACTACCGCTGTAACTGGAATATCATGACGAACACAAGTCATTGTTTCAACCATACTCATAGCCCAGGCACCATCACCCGCATATGAGATAGCAGGCCTATGCTGGGCAGCCGCTTTAGCACCAATAATAGTAGGAAAAGCATAACCACAATTTCCAAAACTCATTGCCGCAAAGAAGCTTCGTGGCTTCTCAAAACGAAGATAACTATTAGCAACTGAGTTAATGTTTCCAATATCAGTTGAAACCATAACATCTTCTGGCATTGCCTTTTCAAGCTCTCTTAGAACTTGCCTTGGATGAAGCCAACCTTCTTCTTTATTGGCAATCATGTCCATGCTGTAAGAGTCTGTTTCATGAATCCACTCATCCAACTCTAATTCCCATGCAGCTTTTTCATCTGCAATAGTTTTTGCTCTGTCATTTTTTGTTGAGTCACAATTGAGTTTTGCAGAGTCTAATTTTTGACAAAGAACTGAAGCTACAGCTTTTGCATCACCACAAATACCAACATTAATTGGCTTAACCAATCCTAACATTTTGTGATCAGCATCAATTTGAATAATTTGTGCATCCTTTGGCCAATAATCCATACCGTGTTGAGGCAGAGTACCGAATGGACCTAATCTTGTACCCAAAGCAATAACTACATCAGCCTTAGAGATTAACTTCATTGCAGCTTTTGATCCTTGATATCCTAGCGGACCACACCACAAATCATGACTAGCTGGGAAAGAGTCATTATGTAAATAGCTATTTACAACTGGAGCACCTAAGCGCTCAGCCAAGGCTGCACACTCATCTACGCCATCAGCCATGACAACGCCACCACCAGAAACAATTACAGGAAACTCAGCCTTGGCAATTAAAGATACTGCCTCATTAAGTGTATCTTCGCCACCAGTACCTCTATCTATTCTGCTTGGTGTAGGAATCGTAAAATCACCATCAGCATAAAAATAATCTCTCGGAATATTTAATTGAGTAGGTGCCATTTCACTCATTGCTCTATCAAAACAGCGGCCAGTAAATTCGGCCATTCTCATTGGATTGACCACATGCCCTTGATACTTTGTAAACTCTTGGAACATTGGTAGCTGATTGGCCTCTTGAAATCCTCCCAATCCCATACCCATTGTTCCAGCTTCAGGAGTTACAATAACAACAGGACTGTGAGCCCAATATGCAGCCGCAATAGCAGTAACACAGTTAGATATTCCTGGACCATTCTGTCCAATCACAACACCATGCCTTCCACTTACCCTTGAATACCCATCAGCCATGTGAGCCGCACCCTGCTCATGAACTACCGGAATAAACCTTATGCCTGCAGGCTCAAAGATATCCATTGCATCCATAAATGCTGAACCCATAATGCCAAATATATCTGTAACTTCATTAGCTACCATAGTTTCAACAAAGGCTTCACTCGAGGTCATTTTTGCCATTTTTTATTTCTCCTATTATTAATTATTTAGTATATCCAAAGCGGGAACATAATCATATCCTAAGTCATGCGCAACTTCTAAACAAGTTACACTGCCACTATGAACATTTAATCCAGCTCTTAGATGCTCATCATCCAATAAAGCTTGCTTTATTCCCTTATTTGCAATATTTAAGCCAAAGGGTAGCGTGACATTGTTTAAGGCATAAGTTGACGTTTTTGGGACGCCTCCAGGCATATTTGCCACACAGTAGTGAACAACATCATCAACAATGTAGGTTGGTTCTGCATGAGTTGTAGCCTTTGAGGTTTCAAAACAACCCCCTTGATCAATAGCCACATCGACAATCACAGATCCAGGTTTCATCGCCTTAATCATTTCTTTAGAGACTAATTTTGGAGCTTCAGCTCCAGGTATTAATACTCCACCAATAACAAGATCAGCCTGAAGAACATACTCTTCTACCGAACTTTTTGTTGAAAACACGGTATTCGTACTTCTGCCAAATTGCTGCCAATGTTGCTCTAGAGTATCAGGATTGTTATCAAGCACCCAAACATCAGCCCCCATACCAACAGCCATATGTGCTGCATGAGCTCCAACAACTCCACCACCGAGTATCACTACATTGAGTGGATCAACCCCTGGAACCCCTCCAAGAAGCGCACCCATTCCGCCATTTGGATGCTCTAAAAAGTGGGCACCAGCTTGAATAGCCATTCTGCCAGCTACCTTCGACATTGGAGCCAATAATGGCAAACCCCCTCTTGGTGAAGTTACTGTTTCATAGGCAACACAGATGGCTCCGCTTTCCACGAGCCCTTTAGTTTGTTCAGGGTCTGGAGCAAGATGAAGATAGGTGTAGAGAATTTGTCCTTCTCTCAACATAGCAATCTCTTCTGCTTGAGGCTCTTTTACTTTTACGATCATATCTGCAGTATCGAATACCTCTTTAGCAGTAGATAAAATCTCAGCGCCACAATCTGCATACTCCTGGTCAGAAGCGCCAATCCCAACGCCTGCATTTGTTTGGACTGCAACTGTGTGACCATGATTGATAAACTCTTTAACACTTCTAGGCGTTAAACCGACTCTATACTCATGATTTTTAATTTCTTTTGGGACACCAATAATCATTTTATTTTCCTATAAATGTTTATAAATTAAGCTTTATGCATTTGCAGCAATAGCGTTATCAACTGCCTCAACAATCTGATCAATTTCATTTTTTGAACAAATAAAAGCTGGGCTAAAAAGGAGAACGTTATTATTGTATTCAAAGCTTCGATTTGTTCTTCCAATCATAACTTTATTTTTTAAACAGTGCCCTGCAATAGCCATTGCAACACTCTCATGAACCGGCTCTTTAGTCACCCTATCTTTTACTAACTCAACGCCACAAAATAGACCTTTACCTCTTACATCCCCTATAATGTCGTACTTCTCTTCAAGCACATGCAATTTCTCTTTAAGATAATCACCCATAACTTTTACGTTTTCTAGAAGGTTTTCTCTTTTAATAATATTTACAACTTCAAGCGCCGCTGCTGGTCCAGCAGTGCAACCACCAAATGTAGATATATCTCTAAAATAGCTGTCTGGATTGGAAGGGTCTTGTTTGAATCTTTCAAAAATTGCTTCAGACGTTATTGTGACGGAAATAGCGGCATAGCCTGCAGCGAGGCCTTTAGCTGTCGTAACGATATCTGGCTGAACATCAAAGTGCTGATATCCAAACCATTTACCCGTTCTTCCAAGCCCACATACCACTTCATCTATGTGAAGCAAAACATCATATTTATTACATATAGATTGGATTATAGGAAAATACTCTTTTACTGGAGGAATAACTCCACCTCCAGCAGTAATTGGCTCAAGAACAACCGAACCAACCGTATCTGGACCTTCCTTTAATATAATGTCCTCAAGAACTGTTGCACATTCTATATTGCATTCACCATATTTTTTTCCAAATGGGCAGCGATAACAGCAGCAATTTGGCATTTCAACAAAGCCTGGAGCAAAGGGACCATATTGTTTTTTTCTTTGAATTTGAGCTGAAGAGCTCATTGCACCGATAGTCGTGCCATGATAGTCACGATCACGATAAATGATTTTATGCTTTTTGCCCTCATTATCGAAATGAGCCAGCTGACGAACCATCTTATAGCCTTTTTCATTGGCTTCTGAGCCAGAGTTTGAATAATAAACACGATTCATTCCAGGCATTAATGAAGTAATTTCTTGTGCATACTGTGAAGCAGGCTCATTACCGAATGCACCTGCAAAGTAAGGAATTTTAGAAATCTGGTCACTAACAACCTTTACCATTTCATCTCTTCCATAACCCAGATTCACTGTCCAAACGCCGCCAGAAGTTGCATCCAGGTATTCATCACCTTTTGAATCAGTTATAATCATTCCGTTAGCATTTGATACAACAAGTGGATCGTTATCCTCAAAAGCTTTATGTTGAGTTAGATGGTGCCAGACATGCTCTTTTGCATTATCAACAACTGTAGTATTAGACATTCTCCCTCCTAGAAAAGATTTCTACGCAAATTTTAAAAAGAATTTTCGCAAATTTAGTAAAAGAATTATAAAATTTAACTGGTCCTGATTTAACATATATATAGAACCAGAAAACTTACAATTAATAGGCCAGAAAAATGGATGAAATGTGGAATCAATTTTTTTCTCTAAGGCATGATAAACCTAGAACTCTTCAATTGCAGATTAGACAACAGTTAATTGATGCAATAACCAATGGCTTAATCGGACCAAACGAACCCCTACCTTCTTCTAGAAATCTTGCAAAGGCTCTTAAGGTTGCAAGAAATACTGTGATTGCCTCTTATAAAGAATTAGAGTTTGATGGTTATATAACCCCCAAGGAAAGAAGGGGGTATTTTGTAAATGAACAATTCTATGAGAGCTATACTTCAAGCGATAATGGCCAGCAAAATGAGCCTCAATCTCCAGTATGGCTCGACAAATTAATTACAAAAAAACCATCTACTCAAATCAATATACATAATCCAGAAAATTGGCAAAACCTTCCATATTCATTCACAATTGGTCAACTCGATAAGAGCTTGATACCCTACTATGAGTGGAGAGAGGTTGTTAGACACTCCTCAACACTTCCAGAAATTCAAAAATGGAATATGGATCATGTAGATAGTGATGACCCATCTCTCATTAAGCAAATCCAATCTAAGGTTCTACCAAAACGAGGCGTTTGGGCAAACAAGGATCAGATTCTTATAACGTCAGGAAGTCAAAATGCAATCTATATGATTGCAAGCCTCCTAACTAATCAAAGCACTGTTGTGGGAATGGAAAACCCAGGATATCCTGATGTAAGAAATATCTTTCAGTCTAAAACAGATAATATTGAGCCAATAAGGATTGATCAAGAAGGGATTGTAGTCGATGATATTAGCCCTAAAACAGATATTGTATTTACTACTCCCAGTCATCAGTATCCAACGGGGGTGACAATGAGCATGGAGAGAAGACACGAATTACTTAATATTGCTAGAGAAAATGAAATAGTGATAATTGAGGATGACTATGAAGCAGAAATTAATTTTCAAAAAAAACCTCACCCTTCTCTCAAAAGCTTAGATAAAAATAATAATGTAATTTATGTTGGGAGTTTCTCAAAAGCATTTGCTCCTGGTCTAAGACTCGGCTATATGGTAGGACCCGAGAGCCTTATAAAGGAGGCTAAAGCCCTCAGAAGGTTAATGATAAGACATATACCAGCAAACAACCAAAGATCCGTAGCACTTTTTATAGGGCTCGGGCATTATCACAACATGTTTACAAAAATTCAGAAAACTAACAAGGAAAGATGGGGCTTGATAAATGAAAAAATTAATAATGAGCCTTTATTATCATGTACTCCAACTCTTGGTGGTTCATCCTTCTGGATAAAAATACCAAAATCAATTGACAGTGAAAATCTTTGCAAAAAACTTTTATCAAAAGGTGTCGCAGTTAGGTCTGGCAAGACACATTTTTTAGAAGAAGATGCTCCATTAAACTACTTACATCTTGGTTATTCAGCTATAGATACCAATAAAATAAATAAAGGGATGGATATTATTATTAATGAAGTAAAGTCAATGAAGACTTAACAGTTTAATTGGCGATTTTTCCTCGCCATTAGATTCTAATTTTTTCGTTTAGAGGGTCATACATTGGCTTAAGTGATGCTTTACACTTTTCAATAACGCCTTCAACCTCGATTGTATACTCAGCACTCAGAATATCCTCTTGGCTTTCATTTGGTTTACATGGTATATAACCTAGACCAACAGCACTTCCAAGAGTATGGCTATATGTCCCACTTGTTAGATGACCAACAATTTCTCCATTTTTAAGGATAGGCTCGTTGTGGTAAAGCATTAAATCTGAATTATCTAATAAAAATTGCATGACACGCATATCATAACCGGCAGTTTTTTTTGATTGAACAGATTCATAACCAATAAAGTTTCCGTATTTTGAAGGCTTTTTATCAAGCTTTACTGCAAATCCAAGGCCTGCATTAATTACGTGATCTTCATCAGTAATATCATGTCCAAAATGTCTATAAGCTTTCTCAATTCTACAACTATCTACTGTATGCATTCCAACATGCCTCAGAGAAAATTTTTCACCAACTGAGTCAATGAGTTCAGCAACATAGTTTGAAAACTCAATAGGGAAGTAGAGTTCCCATCCTAACTCGCCAACATAAGTAATTCTATGAGCTCTAACATTCGCCATACCAATCTCGATGTTTCGCACATTTGCAAATGGGAAGCTTTCATTACTCATATCAGTGTCAGTAATAGATTGAAGTAAATCTCTCGATTTTGGACCCATAATAGCAATACATCCTTCTGAGCTTGTCGCATCAAACAATGCACAGTTTGCATCTATTGGCATATTCTTTTGAAGCCAATGCATATCTCTATTTAGGCATACTGTTCCACTGACAATCAGATAATCATCTGAAGCAAGTCGAGTGACTGTTACATCTGCCTCGATACCACCTTTGCCATTGAGCCACTGAGTGTAAACCATCTTACCGGGATCAACATCAACATCATTTGCACAAATCAACTGAAGAAAGTCCATAGCATCTTCACCCTTGACTCTGATTTTTGCATATGAAGACATTTCATACATGCCAACTGTCTCCCTAATGGCTTGTTGCTCTAATTTATGAAATTCAAACCAATTTTGTCTCCCCCATGAATATTCATACTTTGCCTCAGCTTTTCCAATTAGCTCTTTTGGAACAAACCAGTTGGGTCTTTCCCACCCAGCTACTTCGCCAAAACAGGCTCCACGTTTTTTGTAGAAATCATATAAAGGCGTTTTTCTCAATCCTCTTGCTGTTTCATATTGGTGGTAAGGGAAATGATTTTCATAGAGATATCCCAAAGTTTCGGTAACTCTGTTTGCTAAATATGTTTTGTTACTTTGGAAAGACTGGTTCCTTCTAATATCTACATCCCATAAATCACAAGGTGGCTCTTTTCCAACAATCCATTCAGCAAGATACTTTCCAGCCCCACCAGCAGCCTGAATTCCAATTGAGTTAAAGCCAGCTGCAACATAGAAACCACCAAGCTCTGGAGATTCACCAATTTGAAAATTATCATCTGGCGTAAAGCTTTCAGGGCCATTAAAAAGAGTTTCAATACCTAAGCTCTCCATCACCGGGACTCTACTCATTGCAAGCTCAAGATATGGCATACAGTGATCTAAGTCATCCTGGATTTGGTCAAAGCAAAAATCCTCTGGTATACCATTTTGAGCCCAAGGTTTTGCGTTAGGCTCAAACAATCCAACTAATATTTTTCCAGCATCTTCCTTGTAATATGCGGACTCATCAGGGACTCGCACAACTGGCATATCCCCTAAACCTGGAACTGCTGAAGTCAAAAAATAAAAATGTTCACATGCATGAAGCGGCACAGAGACTCCTGCCATTTTTCCGACCTCTCTAGCCCACATGCCACCGCAATTTATAACAACCTCTGATTGGATATCTCCAAACTCAGTACTTACGCCAGTTACCCTTCCATTATCTTTGAGAATTCCACTAACTTTAACATCCTCAAAAATTTTAACACCGTTATTTTTTGCACCTTTTGCCAAAGCCATTGCTACGTTAGCAGGATCCGCCTTTCCATCTTTGGGTATCCATGCACCACCAACAATATCATCAAGATTAAAAAAATCTAATTTATTTCTAAGCTCTTCAGTAGTTAAAATTTGGACATCAACTCCATGAACTTTTGCAAGAGATGCATTACGTTTGTACTCTGTTAGTCTCTCCTGATTAGTGGCAAGGCTTACCGATCCAGTTCTTCTATATCCAGTAGCCATTCCTGTTTCAGACTCAAGTGTTTCATAAAGATTCCCTGAGTACTTGACCATTTGAGTTAAATTAAGTGAAGAGCGCATTTGCCCAACAAGGCCAGCAGCATGCCATGTTGTTCCTGAGGTCAGTTTTTTTCTTTCAAGAAGAATAACATCCTTGTATCCAAGTTTTGCAAGGTGATAAGCTACAGAGCACCCAACGACTCCACCACCAATGATAACTGCTTGGGCATGCTTAGGTATAGTTGAAGACATAAATATTTAGATAATAACTCAAAACAGGATTATAGGACTATTTACCCTTCCATGGAACCAGATAATTCTCAGAAATACGCATCAGAATATCAATGGCGTATCCGATGATTCCAATTAACACTATTCCCATAATAACTAGGTCAGTCATTTGAAACTTGGATGCGTTAATGATCATCATTCCAGCTCCTTTTTGGGCGGCTACTAGTTCTGCTGCAACAACTGTTCCCCAGCAGACCCCCATCGACACTCTTGCGCCAGTAAAAATCTCGGGCAAGCTGTTAGGTACAATTACCAATCTCATAATCTGCCACTTTGATGCGCCTAGTGAGTATGCGGCATGAATTTTTGAAATTTTTACGCCTGAAACTCCTGCTCTTGCAGAAATTGTCATAATCCATAGAGAAGCTAAAAATAGCAAAATAATCTTACCTTGCTCTCCGATTCCAAACCAAATGATGACTAGTGGAATTAGCGCGAGTGGCGGAACTGGTCTCATAAACTCTACAATTGGATCAAACCACCCTCTAAACCATCCAGATAAGCCCATTGCATATCCTAAGGGAATTCCGATTATAGCGCCAGCTAAAAATCCTACAACAACTCGAATAAGTGACCAGCCTAAGTGCTCCCAAAGAGTAAAGTTTTTATAGCCTTCAGAACCAACTTTCACTAATCTTGACCAGACTGTTTCTGGAGCTGGAAGCCAAACAGGTTGCATCTGCCAACCTTTTTCAGGTGTAACACTTAAAGTGCCTTTTTTTGTCATGTAGATGCGAGCATTATCAATAAAAACTTCCTGCTCAGGTGATATTTCCTGGCCATTAACAGCAACAACTTTATAGCTTTTGTCTTTCCCTCCAACGTCATTTTTTTGAACTTTAACTAGTCCGCTCCTGTAGGTTATTATCTGGTCGGTATCGTTAAGAGCAAAGCCATCTCCAGGCTCAATATCAAGCTTGTCAGGAATCACTCCACTTTGAACATCGTATACTGTTATTGTCACATCAGCATCGTCAGTCTGACCAGAAGAATTCATCGCGGTGTAGTTAAAAGTTAGCTCACCAATGAATGGTCCGGGCACATGAATTGGAATTAATTTAGAGCCTGTAAATGCAGCCCATATAGCAAAGATAGCAATTACGGAAATGATTGATGCAGCCCTGTTTGGTGAAACCGCACTCTCATCTCCGAAAGTTACTGTTTTTAAACTTGTAAAATCATCTTGTGATTTTGTAAATGATGCGGCAATCTTAACAATATAGAAAGCTGCAACAAAAATTATTATATAAAAAATTAAAATAGCCATCAGTTATCTTCCGCCCTACCCATTATTTCTTCTTCCATTTCCCAAATAATTGAAAGTATCTCATCACGAGTCTCAGTGTAGCCATCAGCTTTTTTAACTTCTCTTAAATCCATATTGACCCCCATTTCAGCAAAAGGAAGTTCATATTCTTTATGAATCCTTCCAGGCCTTGGGGCAAGAACCAATAATCTTTCTCCAAGAAGAACAGCTTCTTCAACTGAATGGGTGATTAAGATAATTGTTTTGCCAGTCTCTTTCCAGAGCTTTAAGACAAGTCCCTGCATTTTTTCTCGAGTTAAAGCGTCCAATGCACCTAATGGCTCATCCATTAAAATAACATCAGGATCATTAGCAAGACAGCGGGCTAATGCTACTCTCTGTTGCATTCCACCGGACAACTCATAAACAGCCTTATCTTCAAAATCTGCAAGTCCAACAATCTCTAAAAGGTGTTTAACCTTTTCTTCTTGCTCTGCTTTCGACATGCCTTTCATTCGAGGCCCAAAAGCAACATTTGAACGCACATTCATCCATTCGAAAAGAGCACCCTGTTGGAAAACCATGCCACGCTCTGCTCCTGGTCCTTGAACAATCTGATCGTTAAGAACAACCTTGCCCTCTGTAGGCGCTAGAAAACCTGCTATGATATTTAAAAGTGTAGTTTTTCCACATCCAGATGGACCAAGTACGGTGATAATTTGGCCTTCATCTATATTGAGCGAAACATCTTTGAGTGCTTGAACTGAAGAGCCATTCTTCAAGTCAAATCGCATAGAAATATTATTTATTGATAACCCTTTCAAAACTGGCTCCAAATTTGTGTTTCATTAAAAAGGTGGCACACCTTACGTGCGCCACCTTTGGTCTAACTTATACTACATTTAAGACTTAAAAAAGTCATTAAATTTTGTACTTTATTGCGCTGCTAGTCCTTCTAAGCCGTCAGTATTGATGGCATTAGCATATGAACCACGTGCACTTGGGATATTTCCACTGTTAACAAATACATCTGCTACACCCTTAAGGAATGCCGCACCTGATCCGCCAAGCCAGTTTGGACCAAGCTGGTTGCTAACTGAAGGAAATACAAATGTCGCCATTGTCTCTCTTGTGGCTTGCTCATCCATACCAGCATCTTTAGCAATGTGAGGAATCATCATTTCAGTAAATCCTCCAGAATTCCACATCGCATTTGCGGCAGCAGTAACACCTAGGAAAGTTTGAAGAACTTCTGCATTTTCATCAGCAAAGCTTGCTGGTACAGATGTTACATCCCAAACCAAAATACCTAGAGCTGTTTTCTCAGCACCCGTCAATAGAACATTACCATGCTCTAAAGCACGACGAAGTGATCCACCCCATCCACAGAACATATCAATGCTTCCTTGTGCTAGTGCAGCTGCACCTTCTGGTGGAGCCATATCAACTACTTGCATTGAGTCTACAGAAACGCCAAAGTGTTCCATCTGCTTCAAGAAACCATAGTGAGCAGCTGTTCCAATTGGAACTGATACTTTCTTGCCAGCTAATTCTGAAGCATTACTTGCATCGATTTCAAGACCTGAAGCCACTACACAGTTATCATTGTCAGCATAACTTACAGCTACGTCAACAATTTGAATGTCTTGACCAGTTGATGCAGCAACAATAAATGGAGGCACACCTTGACTGACAGAAATATGAATATCACCAGAAGCCATTGCAGCTGACATCGCTGTACCTGTTCCAAAAGCTTTCCAGTTAACCTTCATACCTAAAGCTTCATCGTAAGCACCAATCTGCTTTGCATATTCAAACGGCATTGGCCACTCTTCGAAATAAGCTACATTTAACTCATCAAGAGCCATTACGTTTACTGAAGCTATAGCACTTACAACTGTAGCTCCAATTTTTTTATAAATACTTTTCATTGTTTCTCCTAAATTAATATAAATATTAAATTAACACTATTTTCAGCAAAAAAAGAAAGCCTAGGTTGTAGTGTTAAACCCGTTAATTAGCTAACTAGATTTGAATGCCGAAATTAAATACTACCATGAAAATCGATAAAATCAATCAAATTTTCGAACATGAGTTTAATTTATTATTGAAGTAAAGAAAAAAATATCTATGGAACCAGAGTTGGATTCATTAATAGTCCAATTGAAACTGGCTTTAGATTTTAGTTACAATTAATACATTAGAATTAAATGGAATAGCGCCTTAGGAAAACTCCACAGCCCTCAACTCTAGTGCAATTTTATCTAACGATGAGTTAACTAGTTTAAATGATCCTTCTGCACCATAAAGTTTCGCTAGCTCTACTGCTTCATTAATAACAACCTTGTATGGAACTTCTGGTTGAAACTTTAATTCATATACTCCTAAATACAATATTGCCTTTTCTGTAGGCCCTAATTCTCCAATATCTCGATCAAGAGTTGGATGAATAATATCCTCAAGAGCAGCAATATTCTTAGGAATGTTTAACAGCAAGTTTGAGAAAAAAGCCTTAGAAATCTTGCCTTCTTTTTGGTTTAGAAACTGTTGCTCAATTTTTTTTATATTCTCGCCAGAAATTAGCCACTGATATAAAGCCTGAACTACTCTGGCTCTTGAGCGCTGTTTGGGAGTCACAGTTTTTCTATTAGGCTAATCATTCGGATTGTGCTTTCTGCAGCTTCAGCACCTTTGTTTTCGGAGCCACCCGAGCGCTCAATGGCTTGCTCCACTGTATCAACAGTAAGAACCCCAAAGGCAATAGGTATGTCGGAGTCGAGTGCTATTTGAGAGATTCCTTTTACACATTCTCCAGCAACATACTCAAAATGAGGGGTACCACCTCTAATTACAGCTCCTAAAGCAATAATCCCATCAAATTTACCAGTATCAGCTACTTTTTTAAGAGCCAATGGAATTTCAAAAGCACCCGGTACGTAAAATATCTCAATATCAGCCTCTTTAGTGCCACTCTTAAGTAGAGCTTCTTTAGCTCCGCTTATCAAATGCTCAACGACAAAAGAGTTGAAACGTGCAGCAACTAACGCTACTTTTTTATTTTCAATAGTCAAATCACCCTCAATAGCTTTCAATTTAATTACTCCTTTATGTTTACATACTCAGTAATGGTTATTCCAAAACCCTCTAGTCCAGGCCACTTTCTTGGTTTTCCAAGAGACTTCATGTTTGAAACACCTAAGTCAGATAGGATTTGAGCACCAATTCCAAATGTTTTATCATCGTCACTACTTCGGTAGTCCTGATTATCAATATTTTCTAGAATTGCTTGATTAGTCTGCTTCCTTAGTAACAAGAAAACGCCATTTTCAACCTCTGAAATCATGCCCAAGGCGCTATTAATGCTAAAACCTCTCTGCACCTCTTGAAGGACATCTTTAAAGATATTTTCCATGTGTACTCTTACATAGGGCTCTGTCTTATTATTCACTGAGCCCTTTACAAGCGCAATATGAATATCATTATGAATCGTATCTAGATAGGAATAGAGTTGAAAATCACCATACTTGGTTTTGAATGGCCTCTGACTTATTCTTTCTACTGTTTTTTCATTTTCAACCCTGTAATGGATTAAATCAGCAATATGCCCTACTTTAATTCCATGCTTTTTACCAAACTTGTATAAATCATCACTTCGAGCCATTGAACCATCATCATTTAGAATTTCAACAATGACCGATGATGCCTCAAAACCAGCTAGACGCGCCAAATCGCATCCAGCCTCTGTATGTCCAGCACGAATTAAAACGCCGCCTTGTTGAGCCATTAGAGGAAAAACATGACCAGGCTGAACTATATCAATAGGTTTAGCATCTTTAGCAACAGCATCAAGAATTGTTTTTGCACGATCTGCGGCTGAAATTCCTGTAGTAACTCCTGTGGCCGCCTCAATGGAAACAGTAAAGTTAGTAGAGTGTAGGTCACTATTATGTGTCACCATAAGTGGAAGATTTAATTGTTGGCATCTTTGTTGGGTCAAAGTTAAGCAAATCAATCCTCGGCCATGCGTGGCCATAAAATTAATATCTTCTTTTGTAACTTTTTCAGATGCAATTAATAAATCACCCTCATTCTCACGACTTTCGTCGTCCATCAGGATGATCATTTTTCCTTGCTTATAATCCTCTATCAGTTCTTTTATTGAAGCCTGCATAATCACCTATGATCTTTCAGAGTTAAAAGTCTCTCAACATATCTAGCAACTTGGTCAATCTCTAAATTAACGCTTGAATTCAGTTTAAGCTCTCCAAGTGTTGTCACCGAAAATGTGTGAGGGACTATATTAACATCAAAAATATTATTCTCAACACTATTGACAGTCAGGCTAACTCCATTGACACATATCGATCCTTTTTTAGCAATATATTTGACAATATCACTCTGAACTTCAATCTTGATTCGAATACATTCACCATCCTTATCAATTGAATTGACTGTGCCAACTCCATCCACATGGCCACTGACTAAATGACCATCAATTCCTTGATTTAGTCTGAGAGATTTTTCAAGATTGACATTTTGCCCTTGATTGAGCTTAGAAAAAGTTGTGCAACTCATTGTCTCATTTGAAACATCTGCACTAAACCAATTGTCTGCTACCTCAGTTGCGGTTAAACACACTCCGTCAACCGCAATACTGTCACCCACCTTGGAGTCTAACAAACTCAATTCATTTGAATTGATTTTCAAACGAGCGCCCTCTTGAGAAGAGCTAACCTCTCGAATACTTCCCTTAGCTTGGATAATTCCTGTAAACATCAGATCAATCTTTCATAAAAACATTTATTACCGTTGTTGTATTTAACCATCAAATACTATCTTGAATAATTAATAGATTTCGATGAGAGCATCAATTAAATTCACACTTGAGACAAAAGATAGTCTTCGTAATTCCCAGAGTAGTAGTGGGCACCATCCTCTTTGAGTTCAACCACCTTAGTTGACAAAGAAGATACAAACTCTCTGTCATGACTTACGAAAATTAGAGTGCCTTTGTAATTTTCTAGAGCTAGATTTAAAGCTTCAATAGACTCCATGTCAAGATGATTAGTTGGCTCATCCATTAACAATATATTTGGTTTTTGGAGCATTAGCCTTCCAAAAATCATTCTTCCTTTTTCGCCACCTGACAAAGATTTAACTGACTTTTTGACATCTTCTTTACCAAACAGCATTTTTCCTAAAACTGAACGCATCATTTGAACATCATCTTTTTCGTTCTTAAATTGAGTCATCCAATCCAAAACACTCATATCTTTTTCAAACTCTTCATTATGATCTTGAGCATAATAGCCAATGTTAGAATTTTCACTCCATTTTTTATTTCCACTATCCGGCTCAATTTCACCAAATAAAGTTTTTAGTAATGTGCTTTTACCGATACCATTTTGTCCAATTATTGCAACCCTTTCTCCAGTCTCAATCATTAAGTTTATGTCTTTTAGGACTTGCTCACCATCAAAACCTTTAGACAAACCTTGAACCTCTAAAACATTTCTAAACAATTCCTTGCTTTGGTTAAAAATAATATATGGGCTCACTCTTGAAGAGGGCTTTATATCATCCAGTTCAATTTTGTTTAGCTGCTTGAGGCGAGAAGTAGCCTGCCTTGACTTAGAGGCGTTTGCTGAAAACCTTGAAACAAAGTGCTTTAAATCTTTAATCTTCTCTTCTTTTTTGGCATTATCTGCCCTCATTCTCTCCTGGATTGCCGTTGCAGCAATCATAAAGTCATCATAACTCCCTGGAAAAACATTGAGCGCACCATAATCCAAATCTGCCATGTGAGTACACACTCCATTCAAAAAATGACGATCATGTGAAATAATGACCATTGTTGATTTTCTGGCGCTTAAAACCTCTTCCAGCCACCTGATAGAGTTAATATCTAAGTTATTTGTAGGCTCATCTAATAATAAAATCTCTGGATCTGAAAATAATGCTTGAGCTAACAACACTCTAAGTTTCCATCCAGGTGCAATTTCACTCATTAATCCATAGTGTTGATCAAGAGGAATATCTAATCCTAATAATAGCTCGCTTGCAGAAGACTCAGCAGAGTACCCATCCATCTCTGCAAACTCCATCTCTAACTCGGCAACCTTAATACCATCTTCCTCGCTCATTTCAGGAAGGCCATAAATTCTGTCTCTTTCTTCTTTAATTTCCCAGAGCTTTTTATGGCCCATAATGACTGTATCAACTACACGAAACTCTTCGAAAGCAAACTGATCCTGAGACAAAACCCCTAATCTCTGACCCTCTCCAATCAATACTGATCCATGCGTTGGCTTCAACTCACCAGTCAGTATTTTCATTAATGTTGACTTTCCACAACCATTGGCACCAATTAAACCATATCGATTACCAGTCTGAAATTTAACGGAGATATTTTCAAAAAGTGGTTTTTCACCAAACTGCATTGTGACATTAGCGGTAGAAATCATCGTAAATTTGAATTTATAAAAATGAAATATTATCCCATAATGACTTATTGAAAGCTCAACTATTAAGCTTATAGAAATCTATGAGAACTTTTTAATTAATTAAAGTATAAAATAGATTTGTCTATGAGATTGAATCCAAACATGCGAACAAGACAAATGCCTGATAAGGCGCTTTTGTCATCAATTTTAGCTTTATTGATTTTTGGATGGCTCATGTCCTTTTCTGCTTCATTAGCCTATTTTTCCAGCTACTCGTTTTTTTTTAAACAAACCATATTTATCTGTGCAGGTTTAGTTGCTGGACTAATTATTCTGAATACCCCAATCTCTACATTACAAAAATACTCGATTCCTCTGTTTATACTTTCTTTAATTCTCTTAACAGTTGTATTCTTTCCTCCGCCCATTGGGCACACCGTTAATGGGTCTACAAGATGGATTAATTTTGTTTTTTTTAAGTTTCAACCATCTGAATTAATGAAATTATCGATGGTGCTCTTTATGGCTGGTTTTTTAATTCGTCAAGAAAAAGATATTAGAAAGCCATGGAAGGGGTTTCTGAAAACTCTAGTCATTATTGGTATTGCCGATATTCTTTTACTCTTAGAGACTGATTTTGGAGCCACCTTAATCATCTCACTAACAGCACTTGCTATGCTTTATGCTGCGGGAGTATTTTTAAAACAACTTTCTATAGTAACTGCAGGTCTGTTTGCATTTGTAGGGATATTTATTTATCTTAATCCAAATCGAATAGCTCGTCTGACTTCATTCTGGGTTGATGACTTTTGGGCCAGTAGTGACGCTAAGGTTCATCAAACTCAGCAAGCCTTAATTGGTATAGCCAGGGGTGATTGGTTTGGAACTGGAATAGGTGCTGGAATTCAAAAGTATTCTTTGCTTCCTGAAAGGCATACAGATATGATTTTTGCAGTCATTGGAGAAGAATTAGGAATCTTAGGGATGATGTTTGTATTGATTTCCTTTCTATTTATCCTTTTAAAGGGATTTAAGATTGCCAAAATTGCACTCCAAAAAGGCAGATACTATAGCTCCTATGTAGTTTTTGGTATATGTACTTGGTTTGCTATGCAAATTACAGTCAATATAGGGATGAATCTAGGTCTTTTACCCCCAAAAGGATTCACCTTGCCTTTGTTAAGCTATGGAGGCACATCAATGATTTTTGCTATCATCTCCTTAGCAATCGTTTTGCGTGTCGACATGGAAAATAGAACGAATTATTCTAAACAACGCCACTATGTCTAAAAAAATTCTAATAATGGCTGGTGGTACTGGTGGCCATATTTTCCCTGCACTTTCTATTTCAAAAGAGCTATCCAAAAGAGGTGCAAGGGTTGAATGGCTTGGAGGTAAAAAATCTATGGAGAGCAACCTAGTTCCAAGTCACGGAATAAAATTTCATGGTGTCTACACTAGTGGAATTAGAGGAAAGAAATTAATTGTGATACTTAAAGCCCTATTTCTACTGAGCGTTGGTTTTATTCAAACTATGTTTGTCTTTATAAAATATCGACCCAATGCTGTGATTGGAATGGGGGGCTATGCATCAGGCATCGGTGGCTTAATTGCAAAAATATTTTTTGTGCCTTTATTTCTTCATGAACAAAACACTATTCCAGGCTCTACTAATAAACTATTAAGTAAGATTTCAACGCTCAATTTTCAAGCATTTGAAAACTCCTTTAACAATGATGCCAATGCCATTACCACAGGAAATCCTATCTTATTTGAACCAAAATTAAAGAAAGTCGTCACTGAAGTCAATAATTTACTTGTACTGGGAGGCTCATTAGGTTCAAAAAAAATTAATGAAACCATTCCGCTCATTAAGTCCTCTTTAAATATATGGCATCAGACAGGCAAAAGCCATTTTGATGAAGTCCAAAGCTTGTACAACAGGAGTAGCCATACTCAGGTCAATATCGAGCCATTTATCAAAAATATGGAGGAAGCCTATGCCTGGGCAGATCTAGTTATTTGTAGAGCAGGCGCTATGACAGTTTCAGAACTCATTGCGACAAAAACAATTGGCATACTCATTCCATTTCCATATGCTATTGACGATCACCAAACCGTTAATGCTCAACACTTATCTGAGAATGAGGCAGGCATATTAGTTCAAGAGGAACATCTTAGCCCCGAAGCAATAGATAAAGAGATATCTCAATTAAGTCATGAGAAACTTAAAAAGATGACTAAAAGGCTGGAATCACTTAAAGTGCAATGTCCTGAGCGATTGATTGTTGATTATCTTCTGAATTAATTCCTAGTCGATTAAAAAGAAGCTTATCATTAGCTACCGTTGGGTTGTCAGTAGTCAGCAATTGTTCGCCATAAAAAATCGAATTAGCTCCTGCAAAGAAGCAGAGTGCTTGCATTCCCTCTCCCATATCAAGACGTCCAGCAGAGAGCCTTACAACCGATTTAGGCATTAAGATTCTTGCAACTGCAATGGTTCTCACAAATTCACTTTCACTCGGCGGCTTAACATTCTCAAATGGCGTCCCTGGAATTGGAACAAGTAGATTAATTGGAACACTATCAGGGTGTTTTTCAAGGTTAGCGAGAGATTGAAGCATTGAAGCGCGATCTGCCTCCGTCTCACCCATTCCAAGAATACCCCCGCTGCATACGTTAATATTAGCTTCCTTGACTGCCTCTAGGGTATCTAACCTGTCTTGGAATTCTCGAGTTGTTATTACGTTTGAATAGTTTTCTTTTGAGGTGTCAATGTTGTGGTTGTAATAGTCAAGTCCAGCCTCTTTCAAAACTGAAGCTTGTTTGGGTGTTAACATGCCCAACGTCACACAAGTCTCCATACCCATTGCCTTAACGCCCTGAATCATTGGAATCACCTTATCTAGGCTTTTGTCAGTTGGGTTTCTCCATGCAGCACCCATACAAAAACGAGTTGCACCCTTATTTTTTGCATTTTGAGCTTGCTTTAAAACTTCTTCAACTTCCATCAACTTTTCGCGCTCTAGTCCAGTGTCATATTTTGAACTTTGCGAGCAATATGAACAGTCCTCTGGGCAAGCACCAGTTTTAATATTAAGTAATGAACTAACCTGAACCTTGTTTGGATCAAATGTCTCTCTATGGATAGAGTGTGCTTTGTAAAGAAGGTCGTTGAATGGAAGCTCAAATAGAGCTTTTATTTCATCTATTTCCCAATCATTTCTTAGTTCAATCATAAGTGTTCTTTTAAAAAATAAATTTATGTCTATTTTATCTTATCCATAAAGCTATGAATAGACAATAAAAAGCCGCACGAAGTGCGGCTTTTTGTCAACAACTATTGACTCTATTAACAGCTGTAGTACAAGTCAAACTCAAGCGGCTGCGGAGAAGCTCTCATCGCAGTTACTTCTTGCATCTTCAGGTCAATAAATGAATCAATCACTTCATCAGTAAAGACGCCACCTTGCTTAAGGAATTCACGGTCTTTGTCAAGCTCCTCAAGTGCGATATGAAGCATTCCACTTACCTTTGGAATAGAACTATCGTGCTCTTCATAAAGGTCTTGGTCAGCAGGATCACCTGGATGAATCTTATTTTTAATTCCATCGAGTCCTGCCATAAGAAGCGCTGAGAATGCAAGGTATGGATTCGAGGTAGAATCTGGGAAACGAACCTCAATTCTTCTTCCTTTAGGGTTTGAAACAAATGGAATTCTGATTGCAGCTGAACGATTCTTTGCCGAATAAGCAAGCATTTCAGGAGCTTCAAAACCAGGTACTAACCTCTTGTAAGAGTTAGTTGAAGGGTTTGTGAAAGCATTTAAAGCTTTACCGTGCTTAATGATTCCACCAATGTAATAAAGCGCTGTCTCACTCAAATTTCCATAGCCGTCACCATCAAATAAATTCTTACCGTCTTTAGAGATTGACATATGAACATGCATACCGTTTCCATTATCAACAGCAATAGGTTTTGGCATAAATGTTGCTGTTTTGCCGTATAGATGAGCAACATTGTGAACGCAATATTTTAAAATTTGAGTTTCATCAGCCTTTTTAACTAGAGTGTTAAACAATGCACCAATCTCACACTGTCCAGCTGTACCAACCTCATGGTGGTGAACCTCAGTAGTGACACCCATTTCTTCAATTGCAAGACACATCTGAGAACGAAGGTCGTGAAGTGAATCAACTGGAGGAACTGGAAAATAACCACCCTTAATTCTTGGACGGTGACCTTTATTACCACCTTCCATGTCTTCTCCAGACATCCAAGCAGCTTCCTCAGAACTGATCTCGAAGAAAGCTTTTCCAAGACCATGACCTGTATCCCATTTGACGCTATCAAATACGAAGAACTCAGGCTCATTTCCAAAATAAGCTGTATCACCGATACCAGAATCTTTCAAGTACGCTTCGGCTCTATGAGCAATTGAGCGAGGATCTTTTACATAACCCTTCATATCAGTAGGCTCAATAATATTGCATCGAATGTTGAGCGTTACTTCTTCAGTAAAAGGGTCAATAACTGCAGTTTCACAGTCTGGCATTAAAATCATGTCAGACTCGTTGATATCTTTCCAACCTGCGATTGATGAGCCGTCAAACATTTGGCCAGCATCAAGCTTAGCAGCGTCGACTGTGTGCGCAGGAACACTTACGTGTTGCTCCTTTCCTTTTGTATCTGTGAATCGAAAATCAATAAACTTAACGCTTTGCTCTTCGATTGTTTTCATTACATCTTTTGCAGACATAGCTATACTCCCTATAAATAATAGTAAATTTAAAATTGACAGGCATTGTCAGAAGTCTGCGCCGTTGCAAACGAAATGTTGTCTCAAAGTGGGGACAACACAAGATATTTCAACGGTGGATTATATCCTAGTTTTTAAAGTCTTTCACTAGAAAATTATTCAAGTTAAGTTGATATTAATCAAATCCAATTTCTTGGCTTAAGAAAATAGCTAGTAAGTTTTTCTTCTTCGCTATTAGGTTCAATATTGTACTGGTAAGTCCACTTTACTAAGGGCGGTAGTGACATCAAGATTGACTCGGTTCTCCCACCACTTTGAAGACCAAACAAGGTTCCCCTATCTTGAATTAAATTAAATTCAACGTATCGACCCCGCCTGAAGAGTTGAAATTCTCTCTGCTTTTCAGTGAATGACATTCCTTGTCTTTTTAGAACAATTGGCTTGTATGCTTCACAAAAATGGCTTCCAACACTTTTCATGAATTCAAAGCAAGTATCAAATCCCTCTTCGTTAAGGTCATCAAAGAAAAGCCCTCCGACTCCTCGCTGCTCATCTCTATGATTTAAATAGAAATAATCATCACACCATTTCTTATACTTTTCGTAAACACTCTTTCCAAAGGGTTTGCATGTCGTTGGAACAAAAGGATTCTGGGGATGAAACACGAGAGATATTCCAAGAGCTGTATATTTCCTTCCCTCTAACTCAGGCCTGAGCTCTGTTGCTGATTTAGGCATCTTTTCGCCACTAATAATTGAAAAGTTAACGCCGCCTTTTTCGAACAGACTTCCATCAGAAATGACTCGAGTTATTCCTCTACCTCTTCCGTCATTTCTCTGCCAAACATCTTTATCAAAATTAGATTTGGAGTCTAAAGCTCCAAACTCTTCACAAATATCATTTTGGAGGCTCAACAAATACTTTTCTACTTGCTCTATCATCTATATTTGAGTTAGATTAATTTTACTTTCAGCCATACTTTTGTTTAATTACCTAATTCGCTCACCAGTAATCAAATTAATGATCCTTGAGGGTTGTGAATTATACCCGCTCGGTGGAAGCGCATAGTCTAGCTCATTTCCGAAGTAACGTTTTAATTCGCGCTTCGATGTCGCCACCTTTTTGCCTTGCAAATTTGCACTTGTAGATATAAGAGCTGAGTCTGTATTTTCACAAAAAAACTTAATCAAGGGGTTTGAGGTGATTCTGATTGCCAAAAGCTCATTTACTCCAGCCAAAAGTGGTGACAGCTCATCCGACTTTGGTACTAAAAAAGTTGTTGGAGTTTCAGAGGGTTGTGAAATTTTTTTTAATAAATTTTCACTCATACTAGTATCAATGTAAGGAAGTAAATACTGTATATCAGAGGCAAGGAGAATAAAACCTTTGCTCATGTCTCTCTTTTTAAGCTCAATAATTTTTTTTATTCCAGCTGGATTATTGGCGAGACAGCCAAGACCATAAATTGTATCTGTAGGATGCGCAATCACTCCATTTTTTAGACGATGCAATGCTAAGCGAATTCTTGTATTGATAATCATTTTTTAGCTCTCGGATGAAATTCATCATAGACTTTTGACAACTCAAGAAAATCTAAGTGAGTATAGACCTGGGTACTTTTAATACTCTTGTGACCTAAAAATTCTTGAACCGTCCTCAAATCATGACTGGATTGAAGAAAATGTGTCGCCGCTGCATGTCTCAACATATGAGGGTGAACGTTGATTGAAACGCCTACTTCAAGCGCTCTATTCTTAACAATATTTTGAACTGTTCTTGTAGAAATTCTTAAATTTTTTTGATTTATAAATAAAGCATCTGTATTGCAATTTGGTCTTTGTTTTACATAGCGCTTCAGAACTTCAATTGTTGTTTGCCCCATGGGTGAAAATCTTGCCTTTCCTCCTTTTCCCATAACCTTTACAAAACCCTCATTCATATCAATATCTTCAAGATTTATTCCAACAAGCTCAGACACCCTTAAGGCGCAAGAATATAACAATTCAATCATCAGTACTGACCTCAACTCTTTGTATTTAGATGATTTAATTGTCATCATTTTTTTCAAGTCATCAAAATCGATTGTCTTAGGAAGGTCACGCTCGATTTTCGGAGTTTTAATTGAAAGCGCAGGATTTATTTCGAGCTCATCTCTTTCCATTAAGAAAGTAAAAAACACCCTAATGGAGGATAAATATCTTTTTAAAGACTTTCCAGATGTGCCTGCATTCCTTAACTCCATGATGAATAGATTGAGAGTATCGGAGTCAATCCCTTTGAAATCATTAAAACCTTTTTTGTTTAGGAATGATGAAAATTTTAAAAGGTCTCTTTCGTATGAAGAAATTGTGTTTTCTGCATAGTTTTTTTCAACACTCAAGTAGCTTACAAAATCTTCAATTTGTTTGGTTAAAATTGCGTTTTCGCACTTGTTTTTTTTGTTATTGACCATATCTTTACATTTTACGTTAAACGATAGGGGATTTTGAATGAGTAAAAAACAAACGCATGAATTTCAAACTGAAGTTTCTCAGCTTCTTAATTTGATGATTCATTCTCTTTATTCTAATAAGGAGATTTTTCTCAGAGAGCTAGTTTCAAATGCTTCGGATGCAATTGATAAACTCAAGTTTGAATCATTATCAAACGATAAGCTTATTGAAGGAAAGCAAGAGCCTAGCATTCATATTGATGTCGATAAGGATGCAGGGACAATTACTATTAGAGATAACGGTATAGGAATGACTCAGGAAGAGGTTATGGAAAATATTGGAACCATTGCCAATTCAGGAACAAGAAAATATCTAGAAAGTTTAGATAAAAATCAAACACAAGATTCTAATTTAATTGGTCAATTTGGTGTTGGTTTTTATTCAGCATTTATAGTTTCAAACACTGTCACCCTTTTAAGTAGAAAGGCTGGCGATGATAAAGCAAATGGAACTAAATGGACTTCAAAGGGTAAGGGTGAATATTCAATTGAAACTGTTGAACTTGAGGATTATGGAACTACAGTGATTCTTGACGTAAAAAAAGCTGAAAGTGAGTTTATTGACGGTTTTCGTTTGCGCGGAATCGTCTCAAAGTACTCTGACCACATCACTGTTCCAATTATGATGGTTAAGCCTTCAGAAGAGGACGAATCTGAGATTGTTTATGAGACTATCAATAAGGCAACAGCCTTTTGGATGCAAGACAAAAAAGAACTCTCTCAAAGTGACTACGATGAATTTTATAAATCGCTGACATACGACTTTGAAGGCCCATTAACTCAAATTCACAACAGGGTTGAGGGTAAGTTGGATTACACCTCTTTATTATTTATCCCAAAAAAGGCGCCCTTTGATATGTGGGAGCCAAAAAGAAAGGGTGGCGTCAAACTCTATGCCAAACGAGTTTTTATTATGGAAGGAAACGAAGAGTTACTTCCTCAATATCTTCGTTTCATTAAGGGTGTTATTGATACTGCAGATCTCTCACTTAATGTCTCAAGAGAGATTCTTCAAGGCAGCAAAGTAGTTGATACCATCAAAAAAGCATCGGTCAAGAGAATTCTTTCAGAACTTGAAAAAATGTCCAAAAATAAGCCAGAAGATTATGCTGCTTTTTGGAGTGAATTTGGAATGGTTATCAAAGAAGGTGTTGTCGAAGATTTTGCAAACAAAGATAAAATTACAAATCTCTTAAGATTCACAACTACTGCAACCGATTCTTCTGACCAAACCGTTTCACTCAAAGACTATATCGGTCGAATGAAAAAGGACCAAAAAAACATCTATTATGTCACTGCGGACAGTTATGATGCTGCAAAAGGGTCTCCACATCTTGAGATTTTTAAGCAAAAGGATATTGAAGTCTTGCTTCTCTCGGATAGAGTTGATGAATGGCTAGTTGCTAACTTTGGAGAATTCGAAGAGCTTTCGTTGAAATCTATTGCCAAAGGAGATTTAGACGATCTTGATTCAAAAGAAGAAAAGAAAGAGAAAGAGAAAACTGTCAAAGACTATGAAAAGGTTATCTCGAAAGCTCAGGAAATTCTTGATAACCAGGTTAAAGAGGTTAAAGTTTCAAGTCGATTGAGTGAATCACCCTCCTGTCTAGTTGCAGACGAGAATGAACTCGGTGGCAATATGGAAAGAATTATGAAGTCACTTGGGCAGGACGTTCCTGAAACCAAGCCAATTCTTGAAATTAACCCGAGCCATCCTTTAGTGATGAAACTAAAATCTAAAGTTGACGAAGACATCGTTAAGGTGTTGTTCGATCAAGCAGTTCTTAGTGAAGGTGGGCAAATCAAGGAGCCTGCTGAGTTTGTCAAGAGAATGAATAAGCTCATGCTTGGGTAATAACTTACTTTATGACTCGAAAAAGCCCGAATTTCGGGCTTTTTTATTTATGGCTCATAAGGATTGATTTTATTGAGAATTCCTCTTAATATAGCAATCTCTTCTTTTTCAGGCGTACTTCTTCCAAAAAGTCTTCTTAAGCGCCTCATAAGAAGGTTTTTTGGTTTTTTTGAGTCAAAGTAATTAACGTGCTCGAGAACCTGCTCTAGATGACGATAAAAGCTGTTTAATTCATCAAAGCTTGCAATATCCTTAAGAGAGTTATCAAACTTTCCATCAATGCTACTCACAAGGTTCTGATATGCAAAAACCTGAATGGCTGAAGCCACATTAAGCGAGAAATATTTTGGATTACCAGGTATGGTCATTAGAATTGAGCAAAGGTCAAGCTCTTCATTAGTTAAGCCAGAATTCTCGGTTCCAAAAACTACTGCTACTTCCTCATCATTTGATGCAATAGTTGTTTGAATTTCACTGCATGCATCAATCACATCTAATTGCCTCCACTTTATATTCCTTTGGCGGGCACTAGCACCAATAACTAATGAAGCGCCCCTTAAAGCCTCCTCTAGAGTTGAACATACTTTGGCGTTTGACAACACATCATCCGCGCCACTTGCTCTAGCAGTAGCAACCGCAGAAGGATAATTTGAAGGAGAAACAAGATAGAGCTCACTTAACATCATATTTTTCATAGCTCTGGCTGCAGCCCCAATATTTCCGGGCTCAGTAGTATTCACCATGACAATCCTCACTTTATTAAAATTCGTCAAGGTATAATTCATTCCATTATTTATTTGGCTCATTTACGATGCATCCTACCGTTAATATTGCAGTTAGAGCTGCCAGAGCAGCTGGTGATATTATTTTAAGGTATCACAATCAAGTCGATTTATTAACTATTGAAAATAAATCTGAAAATGACTTTGTGTCTGAAGTCGATAAAAGTGCTGAAAATGCAATCATTAAAGAGATTAAGAAAGCTTTTCCTCAGCATTCTATACTAGGGGAAGAGAGCGGAAAAATGATTGGTGATAACGACTATCAATGGATCATTGATCCATTAGATGGAACTACAAATTATCTTCATGGCTTTCCTCAATATGCCGTTTCGATTGCTCTATTAGAGAAGGGCATTACAACTCATGCTGTTATTTATGACCCCTACAAAGAGGAGCTTTTTACTGCTTCTAAAGGTGAAGGTGCCTATTTAAACAATGAGAGAATTCGCGTTACCTCAACTAATGGTTTAAAAGATACTCTTATTGGGACAGGTTTCCCGTTTAAGCACCCGCAACACCTAGACTGCTATATTGAAACTTTTAGAGCGATACACCCTCATGTTTCAGGAATTCGAAGGGCTGGAGCTGCTGCACTTGACCTAGCCTATCTTGCAGCAGGAAGATTAGATGGTTTCTGGGAAATTGGGCTTAACTCTTGGGATATGGCTGCTGGAGCATTAATGATTAAAGAAGCTGGCGGCTTTATTGGGGATTTTTCAGGTAGAGACAAATACATGGAAACGGGTAACGTGGTTGCGGGCAACTCAGACGTTTACAAACAAATCTTAAAAAAAATTCACCCTCATCTTACCGAAGACCTTCAGCGTTAGTTCAATCTGAAATCGTTAACTGCTCACCATTTATCTTTGGACTTGAGCTAGACAATAAATAGGCAATCGCCTGGCTCTTTTCTTCTGGTAAAGGGACAGTTGATGAGTCCTCTGCTGGATATGCCGCCCTTCTCATCTCTGTTCTCATCTTTCCAGGGTTGACTGTATTAACGCTAATCTTTGTTTTTTCAAGCTCCTCTGAAAGCGTTTTTGCAAAGCCTTCAATTCCAAACTTACTGACACTATAAGCACCCCAATAAGCCCTGGCCACTCTTCCAACAGTTGAAGACATAAAAATGACTCTTGCATCTTCTGATTTTAAAAGTGCAGGAATTAGAAACTGAGTTAACATAAAAGGGGCGCTCAGATTAATCTGCAAAGTTGAATACCATAATTTAATATCGTACTGCTCGATAGGCATTTGAGTGCCAAGTATGGATGCATTATGAACTAGCCCATCAAGCTTCCCGAACTGGCCTAAAAGGTTTTCTTGAAGCTCCTGATAATTCTCAGGAGTGGCGCCCTCCAAATCCAAAGGATAGAGAATTGGCTCAGTCAGCCCGGCATCGACAACTGCATCGTAGGCATACTCGAGTGAACCTAAGTCTCTACCAAGCATAATGACTGTTGCACCAGCCCTAGCAAGGTCCATTGTAATTGCGAGGCCAAATCCCCTATTTGCCCCTGTAACGAGTACAACCTTCCCCTCAAACTCATCCGCCTTAATGGTTTGCTCTCTTTCAATTATCATTCACTGATTTCCTTGTTTGACTTAACACCGAGTGCTTTAAGCTTCTCTGCTCTGCTAATTAAATTACCTTTACCTGTCGATAGTTTATTTCTAGCACTGGTAAAGCCTTCTTTTGTTTTTTCAAGTTGATTCTCAATCTTGTCTAGATCTTCAACAAACAAAGCCAACTTGTCGTACATTCCTGCAGCTTGCCTGGCAATCTCATCAGCATTTTTGTTTTGCTTATCGGTTTGCCACATAAAGTTAACAGTTTTCAAACTCATACTCAGCATCGATGGCGACACAAGCATGATATTTTTCTTGAGCGCGTCATCAAACAAACTATGTTTGTGCTGAAGAGCAAGCAAGAGTGCTCCTTCTATTGGAATAAATACAAAGATGAAATCTAAACTTCTGACACCCTCTAAATTCTCATACTCCTTAATGCTTATATTTTTTATCTGATTTTCAATTGATGTAATGTGCCTTTTTAAGGCTAATTCATTGGTTTGATCAGCTACATATTCGACGTAATCTTTTAATGATACTTTTGAGTCAATTACAACATCCTTTCCCTCTGGTAAATGAAGAATCACATCAGGCTTAAACTTTTCTCCCATTTCATTTTTGTACTGCTTCTGGAGGTCAAACTCTACGCCTTCCTGGAAACCATAACTTGATAAAAGGGAGCTTAAAATTTCTTCACCCCAGTCACCCTGAACTTTATTATCATAAGTCAGTGCATCAGTTAAATTTTTTGCCGACTGCTGAGTCTCAATATTGGCTTGGTGGAGTGACTTAATTTGTTCTTTGAGGGTCGTTCTCTCCTCGACCTGCTCCTTAGTAATTGTCTCAATCCTCTCCCTAAAACTTTTGAGCTGAGATTGAAGAGGGGTCAACAAGTCTGAATTATCAACCTTTAGTTTATCTCGATCATTTTTTAAAATATCTGATGCAATTGTCTTAAATTCATTATTCACCTGATTTTTAAGGTGTTCAACAAGTTGCAGTTTCTCAGTATAGTTCTTTTCTTTCTCATCGAGCTTTGTCTCTAACTGAATATTTTTCTGAGAGACAGTAAAGAGCTTTTTATTGAGAAAATAGTAACTTATTCCTGCGCCAATTAAGAGAGAAACAACACCTATTAAAAAAGACATGGGTGGTTTAGTAATTCAAAAATTAAGAAATGTTTTACTGCATTCATAAATTAGACCTAACAGTGAGCACTAAAGTTAGTAAAATTTTAATTAAATTATAACGCCTAGACTTCTTTAAGCCATGTTACTTTTCAGATCAATATTGTACTTTGTTGGTTCAATTATTAGTTTAATTTTGATTTCTTTTATTAGTCTATTTCTCGTCTTTACAAGTTACCACACACGCCAAAAGTTTATATCTCAATGGGCTATTTTCTGTATATGGTGGCTTAAAATTACTGTCAACATTAAAACTAAAGTTATTGGGCGGGAAAATATTTTGTACTCTCCTTGCATCATTATTTCAAACCATCAGTCAACCTGGGAGACACTTGCCTTTCAAACCATTTTTCCCCCTCACACTTGGGTACTCAAACGTGAGCTATTATGGTTACCAGTCTTCGGCTGGAGTTTAGCCTTATTAAACCCAATTATTATTAATCGTGGGGACAAATTAAATGCCATTAAAAAAGTAATAAGACAAGGCTCGGATAGACTAAAGAAAGGTATATCAATTGTTATCTATCCTGAGGGGACAAGGCAGCCATACAAACAATTGGGTGCCTATCAAAACGGTGGAAGCGCAATCGCAAAGAAAACTGGGCATAGCATTGTGCCTGTCTATCACAATGCGGGTAAACTATGGGCTAAGGGAAGCTTTATTAAAAAACCTGGCGAAATTACAGTAGTCATTGGAAAAGCTATCTCTAATTCCGATTTAAAACCTTCTGAGGTCACTGAGCGAATAAGGCACTGGACTTTAGAGCAAGAAAATAAATTTAATTAATGAATAAACGATATGTCTGAATTTAAATATAGCCTTTTTCATCAAAGAACTGCTGAAAATATTAGTGTTGAAATT
>LURN01000037.1 GCA_001628405.1 Candidatus Thioglobus sp. REDSEA-S12_B1
GAATAATACTTCTGACTTCTCTCCTAATTGAACCCTTTCCACTATGTGAGATAGCCTATCTAGATTTATATTGGCTCCTGAATTTATAGCAACAAGATTTTTATTTTTAAGCCCTCTACTGCGGACATATTTTTTTAGACCTGCTAAAGATAGAGCACCTGCTGGCTCAACCAGTGACCTAGTTTCTTCAAATATATCTTTAACAGCGGCACATATTTCATCAACTGAGACTGTTACGACATCATCTACCCACTCTCTGATGATTGAATAAGGAATCTTTCCCACTTGCTTCACCGCAACTCCATCTACAAATAAGCCAACTTCATCTAGAGTTACTCTTCTATTTGCATCTAAGGCTGCTCTTAAACAAGCCGCATCTTCTGGTTCTACTCCTATAACTCTTATTTTAGGATTTTTCTCTTTGATATAAGCACCAATGCCAGCCAATAAGCCTCCTCCTCCGACTGGAACAAATACAGAGTCTATATTCTTTAGGTTGCTCTCTAGAATCTCTTTTCCGATAGTGCCCTGACCTGCTATTACTAATGGATCATCGTATGGATGTATAAAAGTTAATTGGTCTTTCTTAGCTAAGTTTTTTGCATATTGATATGCTTCATCAAATGAATCACCCTCTAATACTATCTTTGCTCCTAATCTTCTAACTGAATTTACTTTTATTTCAGGAGCAAGCTCTCTTGCAAGTCCTTTAGTAGGTTAAGTAAATTCGCTTGAACAGAGACATCTAATGCAGAAGTGGGCTCATCACAAAAGATAAAATCAGGACGATAACTCAATGCGCGGGCTATACCAATTCTTTGTCTTTCTCCGCCGGAAAATGCATGAGGTAACTTTTCTGCATCTTTACTTGGTAAACCAACCAAAGCCATGAGGTCTTGAGCTAGTGATTTAGCCTTGCCCGGACTAATCATTTTGTGAACTCGCAGACCATAAGTAATATTTTCGCCAGCCGTCATCCTTGGATTAAGAGATGAATAAGGGTCTTGAAAAATACACTGCATAGATAAGCAATGTGCCCTCTTTTCAGCGGCATCAACTAGTTCCTTAAGGTTTTTTCCTCGATAAATAACGCTTCCATCCGTTATTTCTTCTAATCCCAATATCATGCGTCCAATAGTTGTTTTTCCAGAGCCCGACTCTCCAACAATTCCTACAGTTTCTCCACGGTCCACATTGAAACTGACGCCTTTGACAGCAGTAAATAACTGTTTTGATTTCAACAGACTTGAGGGGGTAACGAATATTTTCGAAAGATTGCGTACTTCCAGTAAAGGTTTATTACTTGATTCTTGGATTGTTTGTTTTTCTTGCAAATAGTTAAGACCGGTGGAGGATTCGTCGAAGCTATTTTCTTCATTCAAAGGGAAGCGATGAAGGCGTTTATCTATTAGAGGTACTGATGCCATAAGGGATTTAGTGTAGTCTTGTTCTGGTTTCTGAAGGACGTTATTTGTTGCATTTTGTTCCACATGTTTACCATGTCGAAGAACGTAGACATAATCACATGTTTCAGAGATTACTCCTATATCGTGAGTTATTAAAATAATTGCAATGCGTTCCTCTTTGCTGAGCTTTATTAGAGTTTGAAGTACTGATTTTTGAACTGTAACATCAAGTGCAGTTGTTGGTTCATCAGCAATAATAAGTTTTGGCTTTGCAGCAATTGCAATTGCAAATACAATTCGCTGGCAAAGTCCACCAGACAATTGATGGGGATATTTTTGAAGCCGGTCTTTGGCAAAGCTGACATCTGCTCTTTCTAATAATTGAATGGCATATTCTTGGGCCGACTGGCCTTTCATATCTGTGTTAGCTTCTATAGCTTCTATAACTTGTTCACCAATCGTTAGAACTGGGTTAAGTGCAGTCATCGGGTTTTGGTATATATACCCAATTTGGTTGCCACGTAAAGATTCGAATTGTGCTTCACTTAATCCAATGAGTGAATTACCTAGAAATCTAATTTCACCACTAACAAGCCTTGCTGGAGAGTCGAGTAGACCCAAGACAGCCTTGCCAATAGTTGATTTACCTGCCCCACTCTCGCCGACGATACCTGTTATTTGACCCTCACTTAATTTAAGAAATATCTGATCGAGAGCCTTAAGCTCATCTCTTCCTTGAGACCCATTAGGATAAGTAACATTTAAATTATTAATCTCTAGGAGAGGTGGATTATTCATCATTGATCCTTAGATTTTAAGTATGGGTTATTGTATTCACGGATTCGGTCAGCAACTACATTAATACATAGAACTAATGAAACTAAAACGAGCCCTGGAATAATACTAATCCACCATTTTCCAGACAATATGTAGTCATTCCCATTGGCAATCAGGAGACCTAAAGATGGTTCGGTAATTGGGACGCCTACACCCAAAAATGAGAGAGTCGCTTCAGCTCCAATAGCACCTGATAGAGCCATCGGCACCATAACTAATACTGGCGCAATACTATTAGGAAGTAGAAAGCGAACCATAATTCTCCAATTAGGAATACCTGATATTCTTGCAGCATCGATATATTCCTTTTGCATCTCTGAAAGAGCTTGAGACCTTGTAAGTCTTGCTTTGCTAGCCCAAACACCAATGATTAGGGCATAAATAATCTTATCTACTCCAGTTCCAAATATGGCTAACATCATGAGGGCCAGTAAAATTCCTGGGAAGCTCACTTTCAAATCAACAGCACGCATAATAATAGTTTCTACCCAGCCTCCTTTAACTGCAGCCAAAAGTCCCAGTATTACTCCAATTGTTGTTCCAATAGCTACAGCTACAAATGCAACGAATAAGCTCAATCTTAATCCGTACATCACTGCAGATAATATATCGCGTCCTAAGGCGTCTGTACCAAGCCATGCAGTTGTCCCGTTTCCAAGTTTAGATAATGGTGGTAACAATCCATCCATAATGTCTAGAACCATCAAATCATAGGGGTTTTGTGGTGCAATCCAAGGAGCCAATAGCGCAATAAGAAGAAAAAATGAAAATCCAATTAGACCAGCAATAGCGATATAGTGACCTGAGAAAATAGGCTTTACTTTGTTAAATAATGAATTAATTAAATATATTAGTATTTTCATTTTAATTATTTCTGGTGGCGAATTCGAGGATCGAGAAATGCATACAGGACGTCTACAATAAAGTTAATAAAAACAAACATCAAAGTTATAAGTATTAGATAGGCCACTACTACAGGGCGGTCGACCATGTGAATAGAGTCAAGCAATAGTTTGCCAATACCAGGCCATGCAAAGACAGTTTCAGTGACGGTTGAGAAAGCAATCAAGCCTCCTATTTCTAATCCTGTAATGGTAACAATCGGTATCAAAATATTACGCAGAAGGTGCCGTCTAATAATACGATTTCTTGATATTCCTTTGGCGCGGGCAAAGGTCATGTATTCTTGGTACAAGATTTCTTGAGTTCCAGATCTAGCAAGTCTAGACTGCATACAAATTTTATAAATAGCAAGATTGATTGCAGGTAAAGCCATGTGCTTTAAGCCGTCAACAGATAATAATGACCATTCAATGCCAAATAATAGGTTAGTGTCTCCCCTTCCAGAGGCAGGAAGCCATTGAAAAAATACTGCAAACACAAGAATTAAAAGTATGGCTTGCCAAAAGTTAGGCGTAGAGTAACCTATAGTAGTAAAAAAACTTATAATGCGAGTGCCTCTAGAATTACCCTTAATGCCAGAATAAATACCTAATGGAATGCCGATACAAAGACCAATTATCATTGCCAAAAGGGCGACTTCTAGGGTTGCCGGCAGTCGCTCAACAATGAGGTCTAGAACAGGTCGATTATAAACAAATGATATACCAAAATCACCTTTAACTATGTCACCAGCAAAGCTAAGGTATTGTTCATGAACAGGCTTATCAAGACCTAGTTCAATAGCTAACTCAATCTTGTCTTGCTCAGTCCAATCTTCATCAGAAAGCATTTCAACAGGGTCGCCGACAACATACATCCCAAAAAAAACAATGAGCGACATGATGACTGCTAATATACCGCTTTGCCAAAAACGTTTAAGAATGTATTTAATCATGGGTACATTAACTCTAAATTGATCCTTTCTAAGGATAATTGAAATTTTCTATAATTAAATCATAGAAAAAGTAGTTCACAAAAAACCCCTCACATAAGTCTAGCAGATTGCTTATGCGAGAGGTTATTTAGTGTGCTTTTAAAGCCCTCTAATTTTTAGTTGCCATATCAGCAAATGTACGCTCATCAGGACGTCCACTCACACTGATGTCACTTTTGTGAGCCCAGATGCTGTGCTGGTAGTATAGAGGTATTCCTGGTAAATCCCTAACAGCTATTCGCATGGCCTCCTGATTATATTCAAAAGCCTTTGCTTCATCAGTTTCTACAGCCCATGCTCTCATAGCGGCATCATAGTCTGGATCAGTATAGTTAGAGTAGTTACTGCCGCCTAGATTTAGTGCCTTATCTCTAGTACCAAATGCATAAGAAATCATTTGTGAAGGGCCTTGAGGATGCCCCCATCCATACATAAACACACCCAACTCACGATTTGAACGGGCCTTCCTAAATACACTCCAAGGTTCAGCTACCAGTGTAACTTCAATACCGAGGCGAGTCCAATATTGAGCAATAGCTTGACCAACTCGTTTACCATTTTGATATTTATCAGTTGGCATTCTAAGGTCGATAGAAATACTATCCGAGTAACCCGCTTCAGCTAACAATTGTCTTGCCAAGTCAGGATTGTACTCCATTTCGGGCATTGATGAATCTGCACCATCTTGGTAGCTTGGAGCAAACTGACTAGCAACAGTTGCATTACCACCCATCAACTTATCTACAATTGCTTCTCTATCAATCGCTAGTGATAGCGCCTGTCGCACTCTTATATCTTTTAGTGGGTTGGATCCATCGGCAGCAGTCACACCTGGCGCAGCATCGCTTCCTACATCCAAAATCAAGAAAATAGTACGCCAAGAAGGTTCAGACGAGAAGCTATAGTCAGAGTTACCTTCTAAAGCCAGTAAATCTTCACCAGTAGGATTCTCAATCAAATCAAAGTCTCCGGCAAGCAGTCCAGCCATTCGTGCACCAGAATTTGCTACTGAACGAATTTCAACTCGCTCCCAGTTACCAGGTGTGCCCCAGTATTGGTCGTTACGTACCAAGACGGCATCGCCGGTATTCTCGAAAGATTCGTATTTGTACTTACCTGTTCCGTTTGCATACTTGCCGCTGTGAAACTCTTCCTTAGTTGGGTAGCGGGTAATTCCACAGTCACCAGTATTATCATACTTCAGAGTAGGTCCAAGGTCAGCATCACCGCTGTCTAAGATAGACAATGATTTAAGTTTCTGAATGAGTATTGGGTACAAGCCTACAGTTTTGAAGGCCACGGTATAGTCATCAATTGCTACCACATCAGCTACCGGGCCAAGTGCACTTGTAAGCATGTTTTTCTTGCCATCAACTCTATACATCATTCGGCATGCACTATAAATAACGTCTTCAGCAGTGAAATCAGCGCCATTATGGAACTTGACACCTTGTCTAAGGTTAACTACAAATGTTGTATCATCTACCCATTCGTAAGAAGTTGCCAATAACTTGTCGTTAGTTCGAGAAACAAGCGCTTCATATAGATGCTCATTTAATGAAGCGGTTGCTGACGCGCTACTTTTAAATGGATCTATAGTTTTCGGTGCGACCGAATAAGCCATTCGCAATGTGTCTGCAGATACAGAACCCATCATGCTGGCTAAGAGCCCAACAAAACAGACCGTTTTAAAGTTAATATAGTTCATAGTATTTTCTCCTTTTTGATTCTCAATAATGATATTTATTGTTTTTTTGAATACACTGACAATAATAGTGCTATCCATAAAAATTAACAATGTTATTAATTCAAACTTTATAACTATAAGTTATCGTTATAGTTTTAATTGTTTGATTTCGTTTTTATATACTCTTTTATTCTTATAAGAGCATTACCGCAATCATCTTGCATCTTTTCAAACTGATCACTCTTCTCTCTATTTTCTTCATTCATATACAAATCTCTTCGAATTTCTACTTGAAGGATATGCTGATCAATCTCAGGCCAGCCATAACGAAGAATTATCTCTCCTCCAACAAATCTTCCATTAATTGTTACATCATATCCAAGATCACTAAAGCAGTCAGCAACACATTCTGAATATTCTTTACTGCAGCTTTCTCCATTTCTTGTGCCAATGTCAATCTGAGGTCTTTCTTTACGTCCACGTTTTTTTCCATCAAACTGAGTCATTGAATGACAATCAAGAACATAGGCGCAACCATGATTTTGATACAATTGATGAATTTCAAAATTCAATTTTTGATGGTATGGTATGAAGCATGAAGCAAGTCTATGTTTCAATTCATCATGATTAAGTTTTCTAGAATATATGTCATATATTTCTTTAGTTTTAGACCAGAATAAGGTTGTACCGGTTTCAACACCTGCAGGATGAACTCTACCATACCATTCTGTACTTTTTTCCAGCATGCTAGTATCTATATTATGTTGATTTCGGTTTACATCGATGTAGGTCCTGGGAAAGTTGGCATGAATAGAAATAAGATCTAGCTCTAAAGACTTAGAATAAAGCTCATCGACGTATTTATCTCCGGGAAAATCAAGTACCTCGAAGGTCAATTCAGGATTTGTGTCAAAATCATCAGGATAGTTGCTTCCGCTATGAGGAAAGCTTAAGATTAATGGTGTTTTTTGAAACTGTCCACTCAAATTATTCTTTTTTACGGTTACGCTTGGAATAGTCTTACCATTAACTAATATTGATGACATAAGAAACAACTTTTATTAAATATTAATATAGACTATCCCATTTTTTGTTAGTACTGCAACCTTATTAAATCTAATTTATACTATATAAGAAATAGTTATAGCAATTTAGTAAAACTAATAATAGCCTGCTTATGGGTGATCAAATTACAAAAATCAATCGTTTTAAATATGTTGAGGCATTTTCTGAGGTTATTTCATGTGGAAGTGTTTCAGCAGCAGCAAAAAAACTAGGTGTATCTCAGCCTGCAGTTAGCCAACTTATTAAAAAACTAGAAAAAGCTGTTGGTGCGCCATTATTTATAAGAAGAAATGGATTAATTTTCCCAACTGATAGAGCTTCAAGCTTAAGAGATGATGTAGAACAGCTTTTAATGCAATTAGATAAGATTCAGATGCAACTTAACTTTAGTAGTTCAAATAACTTGACTCTCAATCCATTGAGATTTTCTGCTAGCCTCTCAGTCATTAATGAGATTTTGCCTAGAGTTTTATCACAGATACATCATTCAAAACCGGACATGTTGTTTTACGTTAATTCATTGCCAATTGCCAATATGAGCAAAGCTATTAGAAGAGGTAATGTGGACTTTACATTGAGCACTAGAAAGATAAATCATGCAAGCATTATTAGCAAGAAACTGCTGTCTGCACGAGAAGTGTGTGTTATGCCAATTGACCACAAATTGTCAAAAAAAGATAGTTTATCTGTCCAAGATTTAAATAATGAGAAAATGATTATGAGCTCTAAGACAGATCCATCTTATGATGAACATAGGTCTTTATTGTACAAAAATAAAATTCGCTATCAGAAGTTGCTTGAGTCGCCTTTTGCAACTTTATCCCTTGCAATGATTCCAGAGTTTAATGCACTTTCTATAAACAATATCTTGATTGCTGAGTTAGTATGTCAACATAATAAGAATTTAACTTGGCGATATATAGATGAGTTTAAACATCTAACAAGTTTTTATCTTTCAATGCCACCATGGCTTTTTCAATCAGCTACAGAATCGCTTTTTTTAGAAGGTTTTCATAAAGCTTTAAATGAAACAACAAAAAAACTTGATATTGAAATTATTTATTAGTTTTTAGTTTAAGAAAATTTGCCATCCATTCTCCAGCAATTGAGCCCTGACTAGGTTTTTCAAGAGACTGGAGTGCGCTATCGAATAAAGGACCGATTCGATCTTTCCTTCTAATAATTAGGTCTCTGCATAGAGCCTCTGTAAACTCTGGATGTTGTTGAATTGTAAGAATATGGTCTTCAATTAAGAATCCACTAATATTACAAAAGTCGTTGCTAAGAAATCGGGTTGCATTGTTTGGTAATTTTGTTACCTGATCTTGGTGCATAGCATATAAATTGATTTTTTGTAAACTCGGCTTTAACCATTTTGATTTACTTTCAATATTTACTGATGTTATTCCTGCACCCCAACCCTCCTTATGACGTTTAACTTCACCACCTAAAGCGTGAGCGATTGCTTGGTGACCATAACAAATGCCTATTAGTGGAGTATGACTTAAATTGATTTTTTGGATGAGTTCAAATAAAGCATCTTGCCATTGAAAATTATCAAATACTGAATATTTTCCTCCTGTAATAAGATAGGCATCAAATTCAGTTGCTTTGTTTGGCATTATTTCGTCAAGACAGTGAACTGTATACCATTTTGCATTAGGTAAAAAAGGTTGCAGAAGATTAAGAAAACGAGTTGGTGATGAAGGATATGTATTTTTTGGAGGACTTGATGAGGATCCAATATGAAGGATGCAAATATTCATTTTTTTTTATTTAAATAACAATGAAGACTAATCGAGAACAGCTCTAAACACAATATTATTAATAGTTATTAATACTGCATTAGATTAAGTTATAGATATTTTTTAATGACCTATTTTGATTTTTTATTATTACAGTGAAGCTTTTAAAAAGAGTATCGGATAATTGTTTAATATTACCAACGCCTTTTCATTCTTACTCTTAGAATATCTGATACCCAACTCAGGAAGAGTCCAATGATAGCAGCAGAGCCTAACCATAAAAATGGAATGCTTCCATTAGAGCCAAAGATTACAGTGGCAAAATTACTAGCAAGCCAAAGAGACCAATAGTTGCAAAAACGCCAAGAAAAAACCAACTCAGACATAAACTTATTAGCCAAGAAACCATCCAGGACATAAAAAATACTTCCCACTGAAGAGTGGTGAATGTAACGACTAAAGCTAAAGCAAGGCTTGATAGACCCATGGTCATTATTGGAATAACAGTTCTTATATATGCCCTGTTAAGATAAGGCATTTGGTTTGTTGCAAGAAAAAGAAGAACTGAGCCAACCATTGAAGAGAGCCAAGCAACAAAGCTCATCACAAACGGCGAGGGAACTGATGCAAGACTTTGGGCTTCATAAAGATTTTCTAGTTCAATCTGAATTGGCATTTCTGAACTAGGAGCTATATTCTGAAACTTTGCCAATCGAAGATTGGATATAAAAGCGGAAAGACCCAGCTGAAAGGTTGAAGGAAGCTGGCTTGCAATTTGGGTTTCTGATATTGTCAGATGGTCAGAGTTAATGATTTTAATATTTAAACTCTCTTGAGTTAAAGCTAGATCTGAAAAGTCTTCTGGAAAAATTATTACTGAGGAGATTTGACCATTAGATAATGCAGTTTCAGCACCTTCAGAATCTTTAAATAGTTTTACTCTAAAGGGTAAAGATCTTGATATAGCTTTAATTGCCTGGGTTGACGTTATAGGAAAAGATGTGCTTGAATCTAGATTAACTATTCCTAGTCTAAAGTTTGATGAAATCTTTTCTGGATCGTTGGGCGCTGTAAGATTAAATATTGAAAAAATTAATGCAATGAGAGTAGGAACAATGATGGCTGCTCTAAAAAGATTGCTCCGACGAAAGTCATGTATTGAGGAGGGCATTAATTTCAATCAAATAAGTTAAACAATACACAAACACAACTAGTTAGTCAAACGCTATTAACCGTTTTCTAGAATCATTTGGGCGGCCTTTTCTGCAATCATCATGGTCGGCGCATTTGTATTGCCTGAAACAAGTTCTGGCATGATTGATGCATCAACGACTCGCAGGTTTTTGACACCATGCACTCTTAACTGATCATCAACAACGCTGTCTTTGTCATGACCCATCTTGCAAGTGCCAACTGGATGGTAAATACTCTGACTATGATTTCTTGCAACCTCTAATAATTCTTCATCAGAATTATATGAACTTCCAGGGACAAACTCATCCTGAATAAAATCTTTAATTGAGTTTGCTTGTGCAATTTTTCTAGCGACTTTGATAGACTCTACAGCAACCTCTCTGTCAGATTCTGTAGACAGGTAGTTTGGAATAATTGTAGGAAGGTCCTTCGGGTTTGATGAATTAATTGTGACCTCTCCTCTGCTTTCAGGTCTGAGAGTGCAAACTGACATAGTAAAAGCTGAGAATGGATGGACTCCATCTCCAGGTTTATCTGCACTAAGTGGCTGCATATGAAATTGTATATTGGGCCTTGAGCCATCCAAGGCTGTATTAGTGAAAGCAAAAACTTGACTCGCACTCAAAGTTAGAGGGCCAGTTCTAAAGAGGATATATTGTATTCCAATAAGGGCCTTTTTCCACCAAGTATTCAGTTCATCATTGAGCGTTCTGGTGTTGGTTTTATAGACTAATCTGATTTGAAGATGATCCTGAAGATTTTTTCCAACTGCGGGATTATCATGAATCGTATTTATACCCAGCTTATCTAAAAGTTCTGAATCACCTATTCCTGAAAGCTGCAATATTTGTGGCGAGCTAATTGCACCTGCAGATAATATAACCTCTTTATTGGCTATGATATTTAGATTAGGCTTTCCTTTATCTTGAATGCATTCAACACCAATTGCTTGAGAGTTTTCAAACATGACTTTACTAATATGTGTATTTGTCATGATTGTTAAATTTTTTCTGGCTCTAACTTTGCGATTCAGAAATGATCGGTAAGAGCTCCTTCTAAAACCTTTGTGCGTAGTTTGCTGAAAGTAGCCAACACCCTCTTGTTTTTCTCCATTACAATCTTTATTGAAAGGAATACCAATCTCCTCTGAGGCCTCAATAAAAAGGTCTGCTATTTTTCTTCTTAGTCTCAGATTAGAAACTTTAAGCTCACCATCAACACCATGGTACTTATTCTCTCCATTCTCTTGGCATTCAAATTTTTTAAACAACGGGAGTACATCTTTATAGGACCAGCCTTTATTTCCAAGTTTTTCCCAGTTATCGTAGTCGTGCTTGTCACCACGAATATAAAGAAGCCCATTAAGTGCGCTGGAGCCTCCAAGAACTTTACCTCTTGGCCAGTCAATTCTTCTATTATTTAATCCTTTATCCTTCTCAAGTTGATACATCCAATCGAATTTTGGATTGTTCATTGTTTTGAAATAACCTACAGGCACATGCAGCCAGGGATTATTATCTCTTCGACCAGCCTCAATCAAGAGAACAGTATTCTCAGGGTTTGATGAGAGTCTATTGGCTAATAAGCATCCTGCAGAGCCAGCTCCTACGATAATGAAATCAAATTTTTTATGATGGTCCATCTATAAAATTTTTATATACAAATAAATAGAATATAAGTTAATTTTTCTTTATTCCAGAAATGAAAATATCGGGTTTCAATTATAGGATAAACTTTAGCCAATCTATTTAATATTAAAAAAGATATATATTTTTAAAAATAGATTGAAACATATATATCAATTGATGTATACTGGGAGGTAGCTAAAGTCATAATTTTATTGTGCCTTTAACTATTCATGTTTAAAAATTAGGAGATTTTTATGTTTAAAAATAAAGTTGGCTTATTGGCCGCTGCAATGGTGGCGTTTAGTTCAAGCGCTATTGCTGATGGTCATGTCCATTTAAAGATTCAATCTGTATTGAATTCTACAGGTAGTGAAGTTGGCTATGTTAGAGACTTTGCTGAGGATGTTGCTGCTCTAACTGATGGCAGAGTAACGATTGAGGTTCTTCCAGGTGGTTCTGTTGTTCCTAACTCTGATCTAATTGATGCGGTTGACGCAGGTTTGATCGACGGTGGTTTCGCATGGACTCACTACTGGTCAGGTAAGCATCCAGCTGCAATGTTGTTTGGTTCACCGATCGCTGGTGCTGGACTTGGAATTGATAACATCGCATGGCTTTCATGGTTCCATAGTGCTGGTGGTAAAGAGCTCTATGACAGATTATGGGATGAGATGGACTTGAATGTTCATGGTTTGATGCTTCAACCGGTTGGACCTGAGGCCCTAGGTTGGTTTAAAGAGCCTATTAACAGTATGGATGACTTCCGTAAGCTGAGATTCCGTGCTCCTCCAGGAATCCCAGGACAAACTTACAAGGATATTGGTGTTGCAGCTGTAGCTATGGGTGGTGGAGATATTCTTCCAGCACTTGAAAAAGGCGTAATTGATGCTGCAGAGTGGTGCTGCCCTGAGCCAGACAGAGACTTTGGTTTCCAAAAGGTTCTTAAGTATTACTACCTACAAGGACTTCACCAGAACGTTGTAAACGCTGATATGTATATTAACGGTGACAGATGGAATGAGATTTCTCCACGTGACCAGCACGCTATACATGTTGCTGCAAGAGCGTCAAGACTTGACTCAATGTCAAACCGTATCTACAACAACGGTATTGCGATGGCAGACTTGCTTGAGCAAGGTGTTCAGTTAATGGATACTCCTGAAGACTACTTCGTTGAGTTTATGGCTGCTGCAAACGCAACTCTTCAAAAGAATGCTGACGAGAATGCATTCTTCGCAGAGGTTTGGGCTTCACAGAGAGATTTCGCTGAGAAAGCGGTTCCTTTCTGGTCAGGCGCTCAATCTTCAAACGCTAAGCTTGGTTTAGCATTTGCTGCAACTTTGAAGTAAAGATACAGCAAGAGACTTGTAAACTAAGTTGCCAATAGTGAACACTGTTGGCAACTTTTTTTTATCACAAGCCGGCTTTGTCTAACTCCAGGTTCTCCTTTATCCTGGGGTTAGAAAAAGCCTTAAAGATATAGGGTTATAATTTTTTAAAGCACTATAGTTTTGTTACAATAACGTAATGTTTATTTGGATTATAAATAGGTAAAGCACATGTCAGAAGAAGAAGATATTGGTCAATTAGACATTACCGATGAGATGATCGCAGAGGGCAGGTCATACACAGGAGTCATGCCCGATGATATGCCAAAACTAATGGCGAGAACTATTCTAAGTATTGACTGGTTCAGTCTAAGGGTTGGCCAGATAGCCTGTTGGCTTACAGTCCCCGTATTTTTATCCATGTTTATTGAGGTTACTGGAAGACATTTCTTTGCTTCTCCAACGGTGTGGGCATATGACATTAGCAGAATGGGGGCGGGCGCTATGTTCATGCTTGGTGCTGCATATGCACTTTCAAAAGGTGTCCATATCAGGGCAGACTTTATGTACCGAAACTGGTCAGTTAAGACACAGGCAACAATAGACTTAACTCTCTATTTATTATTTTATTTTCCTGGTATAGCTGGCGCTGCTTGGGCATGTTACAAATATGCTTATAAGTCATGGTCTCAAATGGAGAGAGGCATGGATACTGCTTGGATGCCTCTAATGTATCCAATCAAATTTGTTTTATTTATTGGTTTAGTTTTTTTATTGATTCAAGGCATTTCTGAGACGCTTAAGTGCGTGTATGCTGTCAAGAATAGGAGATGGCCATGAGTCCTGAAATGTTAGGCGTTGTATTAATTTTAACAATGCTTTTTGCCATATTTATCGGCTTTCCAATTTCATTTACTCTAATTTTCCTAGGTGTTTTCTTTGGTTACCTAGGGTTTGGAGATCTTGTTTTTTACTTAATGACCTTCCAGTTTTCTGGAAGTATGCTTGAACAAACTCTAGCGGCAATTCCGCTATTTACCTTTATGGGGATACTCATGGAGAAGGCAAACCTTATGGAGAGATTGTTCACATCTGTACAGATGGCTCTTGCCAGAACAAAGGGTTCTTTATTTGTAGCGGTTCTTTTTGTTGCAACGATATTTGGTGCAGCAACAGGTATTGTTGGTGCATCGGTGACGATTTTAGGAATCATGTCTGCCAAAACAATGAATAGGTCGAATTACGATGTTCGTTTGGCTGCTGGCTCAATTACTGCTGGAGGTACTCTTGGTATTTTGATTCCGCCAAGCATTATGTTGGTCGTTATGGGTCCAATTCTTAATGTTCCAGTAACCGATTTATTTGCCGCTGCAATTGTCCCTGGACTTATGTTGGCTGCCCTATATACTGGCTATACACTTATAAGATGTCACTTGAATCCATCACTCGGTCCTGTTGTGCCAGAGGATATGATTCCAGAATCTATGAGTGAAGTATGGAGGGAGTTCTTTAAAGGACTTGTTCCACCTGTTCTTTTGGTAGGCTCTTCCTTGGGTAGTATTTTAGCAGGTTGGGCTACTGCAACTGAAGGTGCTGCAATGGGTGCTGTAGGCGCCATACTTTTAACTTTGGCTTATCGAAAGTTAACTTTTGAATCTTTTAAAAGCTCACTTTTAAAAACTCTTGAAATTACTACTTTAATCATGGTGCTGGTCTGTGCTTCAAACTTCTTTGGTGCAGTGTTTTCAAGATTAGGAACCCCAACCATGATTACTGAAGCGTTGATGTTGCTTGATCTTCCACCAACAGCAATATTGCTAATCATTATGGCGTTGATTTTCCTTCTGGCTTGGCCATTAGAGTGGGTTCCAATTGTGCTCATTATTATTCCAATTGTTCTGCCACTAATCGAGCAGTTAGGGTTTAATCTGACTTGGTTTGGAATTCTTGTTGCTGTTAATCTTCAGACTGCCTGGCTTTCACCTCCTGTTGCACTCTCTGCTTACTTCCTCAAAGGGGTTGTCCCCGAATGGGATCTTTCAGACATCTATAAAGGGATGATGCAGTTTATGGTGATTCAGGTCATTGGGTTGGCGCTAATCATTATATTCCCACAAATTGTAATGTGGTTGCCAACATATCTATATGGCTAAGACAGAGTAATACCGATTTTTATTTAAGAGTGATATTATTGAGCTTGGAAAAAGCTAAATTGCTTCTCCAAAGGTACTGTTTTGCGAGTGGATATAGTCAATATCGCTTGTGTGCACATACGAAGTTCTGAGCTCAATAGTTACATTGTTATAGGTTTGACCAATTCTATTGATTTTTAGGATCGGAGCGTTGACTGGAATATTTAAGAGCTTAGATATTTTTTCGTCAGCAGAAATTGCCTTAAGCTTCTCAGAGCAGTTTGTAATAAAAATATTATATTTATTCTGATATAGGTTATAGATTGTATTCGCACGGCCTTTAAAAATTTCTTCGGTAAGACCAGGAAATTTCTCTTGCGGAATTATAATCTTATCAACAATGTAAAACTTTTTATTAAGTCCAAGCTTGTTGTGTATTTGGAAAACTGGGCTTCCAGCAGCAATTCCTAATTCAGCTGCCTGAGATTTGGTTGCCTTCTTTGATTCAAAGGAAATAAATTCGACATTAGGACTTTGTTTTTCATTACTGCCGTTGAGTGCAAAATGAAAATACTCAAAAAGAAAACTATTATTATCATGTTGGAATACAAAAGTACCTAAACCTTGTTTTCTAATAAGAAAGCCCTCTTTTTCAAGCATACCAACTGCTTTGCGAATGGTTCCAATTGAAACATTGAAAAGCTCAACCAAGGTCTTTTCATTGGGTATGAGTTGTCCAGGCCTTAGCTCATCTCGATAAAGACAATTAAATAACTCATTTCTAATCTGAAGCCAAAGAGGAGTCTTACTTTCTCTATCAATTTCAAATTTCAGATCAGTAATACTCATAATTCAAAAGTTTTTATTAAAAAGAAGGTTTTAAAATAACCTTGGCCGAGGCCATTGTACCATTATGTAAACTTTGAAAAGCTAAATTAGTTTCAGAGAGAGGCATCTCTTCAATCCACGACAAATCACCAAAATTTCCATTTTCAATTAACTCCAGTGCCGACCTAAAATCTTCCATACTATAGGTATAGCATCCAATGAGTTTAATTTCCTGAAGAGTTATTTTACGAATATCTATTGTGCTACTCCAGCTTAAGAGTCCAACATTGACAACTGTGCCACCAGCTCTCACAGAGGAGATAGATAGAGCGTTAGTTTTCTCACTGCCTACACAGTCGATCACAACATCATAGGCATCTTCACTAACAGACTGATTGATGGGGTTGACTGGGTTGACACCGACATGTTCTTTAACGCACTGATGACGAGCTTCATTCGTCTCTAGAACCGTCATCTTAGAGCCATAAGACTTAAGCAGAAGAGCAGCAAGTAATCCTATAGCGCCTGCACCAATAACTAATACATTGCAATCGTTGATAGGTTTGAATGACCCCTCTTTTGCTAAGTTAATCGCATGAACAACTGTTGCTGCAGGCTCTGTCATTGCAACATGATTCGAGTTCATCGAATTGGGTGCGTGCACTAAACATTGGCTTGGAATTGTCATATATTGCGCAAAAGCGCCTTGCCTACTCATACCAATCATATCTCTATCACTGCACAAGTTGTCTCTGCCTTGAAGGCAGTATTCACACTTACCGCAGGTAATCAGTGGATTGCCTGTAACCTTTTGACCTTTATGAGCACCTTCAACAATTTCCCCGCAAAATTCATGACCAAGAATAAGTCCTGGATTTCTTCTTGGATCTTTACCATGAAAAGCGTGCATATCAGATCCACAAATGCCAACTGACTCAATTCTCAACAAAACATCGTCATCTCGATCCAGTTGAGTTGACTTGTACTCAGGAAAAAAAGTCATTTCGTTTGGTGCGGTATAAACCACTGCCTCCATTTTTTCTATCATGCCGCTGAAAACCCTCCATCTAAAAATACTGTTTGACCGGTGACATAGGAATTTGCTTCACTACAAAGGAAGACACTAATTCCAAATACATCTTTCTCTTCACCATTTCTACCCATCATTGTTTTGTTAGCTAATTCCTTTAATTTATCAGGATTTTGAAACAATGATTCCGTTAAATTAGTTCGAAAAAAACCAGGTGCTATCGCATTAACAAGAATACCATCTTTCGAATAAGCCTGAGCTAAGGCACGTGTCAGCTGCATAATTCCGCCCTTACTTGCACCATAGGGAATGCTGTTATCAAAGGCTCTGAGTGACTGAAGTGAGGCAATATTGATAATTCTTCCCCAGTTATTCTTTTTCATTGAGTCTGCAACAAGCTGACTTAAATAAAAGGGAGCAGTTAGATTGATATCAATTGTTTTTTGCCAATCTGTGAGTGTAAGATCCTCAGCAGAAGTTCTCAGATTAATTCCTGCAGCGTTAACCAGAATGTCTATTCTTTGAGACTTTTCAAGAACTTCAGAGACAATTTTTTCAAGAGCTTCACTAGAGGTAACATCAACTTGAACAAAACTTCCGTTTGAGCCTTGCTGCTTTATTTCTTGAAGCGTTTCATCTGCATTATTACGACTACTAGCAATCCACACAAATGCGCCTGCTTTAGCAAGCGCAAGTGCCATCATTTTTCCTAATCCGCTAGTTCCGCCAGTTATCAGAGCAACTTTATTCTCTAGAGAAAAGTCTGATAAGTTCATTTGATTACTCTAATACAGGCGCACCCAGATCAAAGGTTTCTTCAGGAAAGTATTTACTGAGTCTTACATCTGAGGCTCTAGCATGACCCTCCATGCCTTCCAGTCTTGAAATTCTTGAAGAAGCCTGCGCCACTTGACGAGTGGACTCACGATCCATACGTTGCCAAGTTAAAACCTTTAAGAACTTATGAGCTGATAGGCCACCTGAATAGCGTCCTGCAGCTTTAGTCGGAAGAATATGGTTAGGTCCAGATGCTTTATCACCAAAAGTAACCGTTGTCTCTTCACCTAAAAATAAAGAACCATAACAGGTTAAGTTTTCAAGCCACCAGTCCAGATCATTGCACTGAACTTCCAGGTGCTCTGCAGCATATTCATCAGAAACTTTGACTACTTCTTCTCGAGAATCACAGAGAATGACCTCTCCATAATCTCTCCAAGCACAGTGAGCAGCATCTTGAGCAGTTGGTGGAAGCTTATTGATGTAATCTGGAATAAGCTCCATCACCTTCTCAGCCATCTCTTGTGATGTAGTAAAAAGCCATCCTGGTGACTCATGCCCATGTTCCATCTGACCAACCAAGTCAATTGCAACGACATCTGGATCTGCATTCTCATCGGCTATAACGGCAACCTCAGACGGCCCTGCAAAAACATCAATTCCTACTTCACCAAAAAGAGTTCTTTTTGCTTCTGCTACAAATTTATTGCCTGGCCCTACAATGATATCTGCTTTCTTTCCTGTAAACAGACCATAAGCCATACTAGCAATCGCTTGAACGCCGCCCAGTGTCATGACGTGGTCAGCGCCAGCAGTCTTCATCGCATAGAGTACATATGGATGAATGCTCTTTCCTTTATAAGGAGTTGAGCATGCAATAATGCATGGAACGCCAGCAGCTTTTGCGGTTGCGATACTCATGTAAGCTGAAGCGATATGAGCATATCTTCCTGTTGGAACGTAACATCCTGCTACGTTGACGGGAAGAAGTCTTTGACCTGCTTCGACACCATTGTTTTTAGTATGAAACTCTTCAATAGAGTCACGTTGAGCTTTTGCAAACGTGTAAACCTGTTGGCATGCAAAATCAATATCATCTTTTACATCCTGAGGAACATCCGCAGTAATTTCATCAATTTCTGACGCCGATAGAAGGATTTCCCCAGTCCATCCATCAAGTTTTTCTGCATAGTCTCTTACAGCTTGCTCACCATTTTCATTGATGTTTGACAGCATATCATGAACTACTTTCTGTGCCTCTTGCACATTCGATTCTGCTGTTTTATCAGCTTTTTTTAAATATCTCATATTCCTTTAATTTTTAATTAATTTACTTAAGCACTCTCATATAAACGAGTTAATACAAACTCTTGGTGACCCAGTATCTCCGCAGCAGTCATTCTTCCATTGGAAGTATGAATTAGAGACTCAAGAAGCATATCGCCAGCCTGATCTAGGTTAATATCACGGTTTAGCAAGCCTGTCACATCTACATCGACGTGCTCTGACATTGTTCTTACAGTTCTTGGGTTTGCACAAACTTTGATTACTGGCAAAATTGGATTGCCGATAATATTGCCTTGCCCAGTAGGGAAGAGGTGAGCTACATACCCAGATGCAGCACATAACGTTACCATTTCTGCAGCAGCTGAAGAAGAGTCCATGAACCATAGGCCTTTACTTGTAGGCATTTCAGCTTTATCTAAAACACCATCAACCATACATTTCTTACCAATTTTCTGAATATTTCCGAGCGCTTTCTCTTCGATAGTAGTCAAGCCTCCTTCAATGTTTCCTTTGGTAGGTTGAGATTCAGACAGATCATCTGTTTTCCAACGCTCAATCATATCTTGGTAGCGATTAAACATAAACATGAATTGATCAGCAACGGCATCATTAGCACATCTAGCTTTCACTAAGTGCTCGCCGCCAGTTATCTCAGATGTTTCTCCAAACAGTAAGGTATTGTCCTTTTCATAAAGTTTATCAAATGCGTTACCCACTGTTGGGTTTGCTCCAAAGCCCGAAGTAGTATCTGACTCGCCGCACTTGGTTGATACCCAAAGCTCTCCAATGTCGCACTCCTCTCTTTGAAGTCCAGAAGCATAGTGAACCATGTCATAAGCTGCTTTTGATGCATCAGCAATTGTTTGAATATCCCCTTTCTTTTCGATAGAAAAGCCTTGAACCGGCTTTCCAGTCGCTGCAATACCATCAACAATTTTTTGTGTCCAGTCTGGCTCAATTCCTATAACGACTACTGCAGCAACATTTGGATTTGCACCAGTACCAATCATTGTTCTGAAATGAAGATCAAGATCTTCACCAAACTGAAGTCTACCGTATGGGTGAGGAAGGGCAATTGTTCCCTTAATATTGTTACTCACAGCTTCACAGGCAGCATTTGAAATATCATCAACAGGTAGGATAACTACGTAATTGCGAATTCCTACTCTATTATTGTCGCGTCTATATGCGTAGATTTTTTGATCTAAATTTATCATTACCACCTCTTCGTTTTAACGTTATGAACATGTAGATGATCACCAACTGCAATCTTTGAAATTGTTCTTCCAATATCTACCCCATATTTGATGACTGTTGCATCTTCATCAAGATCCTTGATAGCAAGTTTGTGACCAATCGGAATGTCTTGGTTAATCTTAATGTCGATTAAAACATCTTGATCCATAATCCATCCCTTGAGAGTATCGTTTGCTTTAAGACCTTCAACCGTAACAACTCCGACGGAATCGCCTTCGTCATGAACTATAAATTGAATCATGCCTTCTCCTTATACATACTTAAAAAACTGTGATTAAACTTAGTGAATAAATTTAATGAGAAATATATTATATCATATATATGAATTCCATTATTTTAGATTGTTGAAAAAAATCACTGATTATGTATATAAAATTTAATTTAATTATCTTTCAATGTAGGAAAATATAGGTTAGCATTCCAGGTGCTTTATTCAGAAAAATTAGATACTTACAGGTTTCATATGAGAATTTTCTTTTGGATTATATTGTTGTCTTTAATCCCTCTAACTGCCTATTCTAAGGTGGGGGATCTTTATTACTGTGAAATGACTCAAGCAATAGAGATTAAAGAGGGAAAACTCATCAATTATATTCCTCAAAAGTTTAAATTCAGGGTTGTAAAAGAAGATTTGATTCAGTTTGGTAGTGATGCTAATTACTTCTCTGGAATTGAGCTAAAGATTGTCGATATTGCAGCTAATGGCGAGCAGTTTTATGGAGAAAATTTTGAATTTTCTTTTGGCAGTTTCTATTTTGCCGAAGTCTTCCGATGGCCCTCAGAAGATGGCGATACTCTGACAGCTACGGCTGTTAGCGCAGAATGCTCCGCGATCGATGATTATTCTGTATAGTTTGTTTTTAAATTTCAATAGAACTAATGATTTCAAAAGTAACAAAAACAACTCGACTAATTCAATTGTTTGGGATAACTAAGGTGCCAATGATTTGGTACTGCAGGCCCAAAGTTATTGAGCATAACGATGAAAAGCTTGAGATTAAGATTCCACTTAAAAGAAGAACGAAGAACCATTTGGGGAGTATGTATTTTGGTGCGCTAGCAGTTGGTGCGGATCTAACAGGTGGATTTCTTGCCATGAATCCGATTCAAGAAAGTGGTAGAAAAATAAACCTAGTATTTAAAGATTTCAAGGCTGATTTTCTCAGAAGGCCTGAGGGGGATGTTCATTTCATATGTAATGATGGACTTGCCGTGAGAGACCTTGTAGAAAAAGTTGCTAAATCAACTGATCGACATAACCTGAAGCTCAATATTGATGCTACAGTTCCTTCTCTTTCAAATGAGATTGTCGCCAGATTTGAACTGACGCTCTCATTAAAAGATAAGACGTAAAGAGGCTATGAGACAAAATTTTTCAAATCACAGCTCAATTCAATCGATAGATAGCCAGGGTTTTCAATCGAGCACAAAAATAAGATTTTTTTTAATACTTTTATTGCTATGCGCTCTATTTTTAATTCTTATTCAGCCTGGCTTATTCAAGTTTTTATTAAATTCCTCTCCTATGCTATGGGAGTGTATGTAATCTTTTAAAGAAATTATAATTCGAAAAAAAATTGTATAAGCAGAATAGCTACAGCGGCAATTATTGATACAACGACAACGGGAGGCATGTTTTTCATTCGATTAATTATAAAGACTCTTTCTTGATATTTCACAAAAATAACATCTTGTTTCAGGAGATTTTCTATATTATTCGTCGACATATATCTGATTGAAATTTATTAAGAATTAATGACCATTAAAACATTTACTAGACCCTTTACCCAGCAAGAGCCAATCAATCAAGAGGCGATTGAAGCAGCAATTGAGGTACTTAAATCTGGAAGACTTCATAGATATAATACAATCGAAAATGAACTTTCTGAGGTATCCCTCCTTGAAGAAGAGTATGCGGCTTACCAAGGAAGTAAATACTGCTTAGCCTGTGCTTCAGGTGGATATGCGATGAGCATCGCATTAAAGGCTGCTGGACTTAAGCCTGGGGAAGGAGTATTGACAAATACCTTTACTCTTGCACCAGTTCCTGGATCCATTTCAAATGCTGGCGGAGTGCCTATATTTGTTGAAATCACTAAGGATTTGGTTTTAGATTTAGATGATCTTTCAAAAAAAGCTTCAGCTAGTGATGCTCGTTTCTTGCTAATATCTCATATGCGAGGCCACCTAGTTAATATGGATAAGTTGATGCAAATCGTCAATGAATTCAATTTAATTTTGATTGAGGATTGCGCTCATACCATGGGAGCTCAATGGAAAAAACAAAAAAGTGGGAATTTTGGACTAGCTGGTTGTTTCAGTACTCAGACCTATAAACATTTGAATTCTGGAGAAGGAGGTCTTTTAACTTCGAATGATGAAGAATTTATGGCTAGAGCCATTATTTACTCGGGCTCATATATGTTATACGAGAGACACAGTGCTGCGCCGAGTTCTGAAGTATTTTCAGATATAAGGCTCCAAACGCCAAATTACTCTGGGCGTATGGATAATCTTAGAGCTTCAATACTAAGGCCTCAATTAAAAAATCTAGAGAATAGCATAAACCGCTGGAATGAGCGTTATCAAACAGTTGAGTCAATGTTAATAAAAATTAGAGGTATTGAAGTACCCCAAAGACTCAGTGAGGAAAGGTATGTGGGTAGTTCCATTCAGTTTAGAATTCCTGGAATTACTAAGTCTGAGGCTGATTTATTTATAAATAAAAACAAAAAGCTAGGTGTTGAGCTTAAATGGTTCGGCAATGATGACCCTAATGGATTCACTAGCAATCATAAGAGTTGGAAGTATGTCAGTCAGCAACAATTAAATAAATCTGACGATATCCTCTCAAGTTTATTTGATTTGAGGTTGCCTTTGACTTTCTCGATCGATGATTGCATACACTTGTCGAAAATTATCATCGAATGCTCAAATGACTTTATTAAAAAATAATCACCAATCTGAATGGTCAATTTTTTTTTAATTTTAGTATGTATTGTCAGTCTTACCACTCTATCAGTTAGGGCAGAAAACGTATACATTGAGAAGATTGGTCCAACTTTAAAAAACCCCTGGGGGATGGACTTTATTGATGATAGTGAGCTTCTTGTTACTGAGAAAAGAGGCCGCATTTATCGCATAAATATTTCAAATGGATCTTACAAAGAGATTGAGAATGTGCCTGAAGTGGTATCGAAAAGGCAGGGCGGTCTTTTAGACATAATCTTCCATGATGGTTTAGTTTTTTACTGTTATTCTAAGACTACCTCAAAAGGGGTTGTTCTCGCAATTGATAGGGCACTAGTTCTAGATGAAAAGTTGGAGCAACGAAAAACAATTTTTGAATCCAACAATCCAAGTCGATCGAGTTATCATTTTGGATGTCGACTTGAAATTAGTAATAGAAAACTATTTGCAACGCTTGGAGAGCGAGGAAATCGTTTGAATGCTCAAGATGCTTCAGTTCATGCGGGCTCAATTATCAGATTAAATTTAGATGGAACTATACCAACTGATAATCCAAAGATAGACGGGTGGGCCCCTGAAAACTATTCAATTGGACATAGAAATCCTCAGGGTTTGAAGCTGAATCCAGAGACTAAAGAGATTTGGTCTCATGAGCATGGACCTAAAGGGGGTGACGAAATAAATATAATTATTGCTGGGGAAAACTATGGATGGCCTAGGGTAAGCCATGGTTTTGAATATGGAACTAATGATAAAGTCAGCGAGTATGAGACTCTTCCAGGTTTTAATGACCCTGAGTGGTTTTGGACTCCATCTATAGCACCATCTGGAATGGATTTTTATCCTACAAAGGCTGATGCAAATATGTTTCCTGAGCTAAATGGTAATCTTTTAGTGGGTTCGCTCAAATTCAAAAGGCTATATTCGATTTCGATCAATGAGAGTGGGTTGCCAGAAAGTGAAAGTATTTTAATAGATTCAACATTGGGCCGGATTCGAGATGTTGCCGTAGCAAAAGATGGGTCCATTCTAATCTTAAATGATGAATCCTCCTTGTCTAGGCCCAAGGGAGGTTTGTACAGAGTTTTTAGAGAGTAAAACTCCTAATACCACCTGACCATACCTATCACTCCAGCAGTTGCATAGAAAAACTGGAGAAAAAGAATACCTCGATGCTTTCCAAGATATGCCCAATATCCAATTGATATAGCTGAAATAAGAAGTAAAAGGAATCCAACAAACTCTACTCCGATATTTAAGGCTACCATCATTGAGTAAATGATTGCTGTAATGACGCCAAACCATTCTAATGCTTTACTTTTCATCATATTAAACCGAAAGTTTTTAAATAATAAATGAATTATAGTGCTAGCTAATTTTTTGAAGTAAAGATATTTTGATAAAAGATTCTTATTGAGAAAATAATTTCTTGATTTGAGTTATCCATAGAAAATACCCACTTTTTTTTTAAATATCCATTACAAGTAATCTTAATTTATATAATTCGTTCAGTTGTTACCAGTACATGGTAATTTAAATATGCCAAGGGGCGCTGCATTGAGAATTAACTCAATCAGGCTTGGCAGTATCAACGGCGCTCATTTTTTTAACTCTAGGGGGTAATCAAATGAGCAACTCTGCGAAAGACAAATTTAACTTCAAATCATCAACTCGAAAAAAAGAAAAGAGTATTAAATGATTTAAAAGTCAGCTTTGAGTTTTTTCCACCAAGAGGTCAATCATCAAGTGAATCTTTAAAGAGAACATACAGAGAGCTTGGCAAAATTAATCCAGAATATTATTCTGTTACTTTTGGAGCTATGGGGTCATCCCAAAGCTCTACTTTTGATACTGTTTCGAATATTTCAAAAGAAACCAATGTTCCTGTAATGCCTCATATATCCTGCATAAGAACAACTCGATCTCAAGTCATTGATTTAGTTGATAAATACATCGAACAAGGTATTAGTCAGATTATGGTGCTTAGAGGGGATATTCCAGAGAGGATGATTAATAATGGGGATTTTAAGTATGCGAGTGATCTAGTTAGATTTGTCAAAGAGAGATATGAAAATATCGATATCTGTGTTGCTGCATATCCTGAAAAACATCCACAATCACAATGCTTAGGTAAGGATATTGATTTTTTTATAGAAAAAGTTTATTCGGGTGCAAGTGAGGCAATCACTCAATATTTTTATAACTCTGATGCATATTTCTTCTTTGTAGATGAGTTACAAAGAAGAAATATTGATATCCCAATAACTCCAGGAATCATGCCAATAACTAGTTTTGATAGGTTAACAAAATTTTCAAAAGTTTGTGGAGCTGAAATCCCTACTTGGATTCTGAATAATCTTAAACTTTATAAAAATGACTCAGAAAGTTTGAGGGAGTTTGGTCAAGATGTAGTCAATGAAATGTGTCTCAAGCTTAAACAAAATGGAGTGAGTAGATTTCACTTCTACAGCATGAATGAGGTTGAGCCAGTTCTAACGCTATCTAAAAATCTCATTTAATCAACAAAATTCTAATCATTAAAACTACAAGAATCTTCCTAAAAAACAATTTGAAATCATAAGATAACCCAAGTATTTCTTAGTATTTAAGAAAAAATTCTTGTCATTAGTTTTTTCATACTATAATGAAGGGAGACCAACAAACGTTTTGTTAGTTGGTTTTTTTTGTTTAGTAATATTGTATCTAGTCTCTAGATACATTCAAAAGGAGAAATATAATGAAAAAAACATTAAGCATTGTTTTGTCATTGCTACTCATGGGTATCTTTTCGCCAACATTAGCCAATACTATTAAATGGTCAATGCCTGGCGATTCATTAACTCTTGATCCGCATGCACAAAACGAAGGTCCAACTCACATGGTTTCTCGTCAAGTCTATGAGGGCTTGGTTACTCCAGGGATTAACATGGAGGTTCTTCCTCAGCTTGCAGAGTCTTGGACAACAACAGCAGACGACACATGGATCTTTAACATCCGTAGAGGTGTGACTTTTCATGATGGATCAGCTTTAACTGCTGGTGACGTTGCTTTCAGTATCAATAGAGCAAAGACAGCTCCATCTGATATGGTTGATTTAATAAAAAGTGTCAAGTCAGCAACAGCACTTGATGATCACACTGTTGAAGTAAAAACTGATGGCCCTAATCCAATTCTTTTGAACCAATTAACTCAGATATTTGTTATGTCTGAAGCTTGGGCAAAAGCAAATGGTTGTGAAGCTTCATACAATTGGGATGCAGGTGAGACTTCTTATTGCGCATCGCACGCGAATGGAACAGGACCATTTGAAATCACTTTTAGAGAGCAGGACGTAAGAACTGTTTTTGAAAAAAATGATAACTGGTGGGGAAATCATTACACTCACAACATAGATAAAATTGAATTACTTCCAATTAAAAACGATGCAACAAGAGTTGCAGCGCTTCTTTCTGGAGAGATCGACTACACTAATGTTGTACCAGTACAAGATATTCAAAGAATCAATTCTTCATCTGGCCATGCTGTAAAAATGACTCCTCAAAATAGAACAATTTTCTTTGGTATGGATCAAGGATCTGCCGAGTTAAATTCATCTAACATTAAAGGTAAAAATCCTTTTGCAGACAGAAGAGTTCGTCTAGCGATGTACCATGCTTTGGACATGGACGCGATTAAGGATAAGGTCATGAGAGGACAAAGTGTTCCGGCAGGTATTATTACTGCTCCTGGCGTTAATGGCCATACAGCGGCACGTGATCAAAGACTGGCCTATGATCCTGAGCTGTCAAAACAACTATTAGCTGAAGCAGGATATCCTGATGGGTTTGAGGTTACTCTAGATTGCCCTAATGATCGTTACATTAATGATGAGGCAATTTGCGTTGCAGCTATTAGTATGTTTGCAAAAATTGGAGTTACAGTAAACCTTGATGCAAAAACTAAGAGCCAGCACTTCTCTGAAGTTAAAGAAGGTGACGCTAATGGTATGACGAGTGACATGTACATGTTGGGTTGGGGTGTTCCAACTTTTGACAGTCACTATGTTTATTCATACCTCTTTGAGAGCTCTGGAAGCTGGAACAAAGTAAATTTCAGCAATGCTAGAGTCGACGAATTAGTTGCTGCAATGGGTGTCGAAACAGACTTGGATAAAAGAAATGCTATGATTGCTGAGGCTTGGGATATTACTCAAGAGGATGTAACATACCTTCCTTTACACCACCAAGTTGTAAATCAGGCATCAAAAAGTAATGTCGATGTTCCAATTAGAATGAACAACGAACCATTATTTAGATTTGCAAAAGTAAACTAAAAAACCCACATTTTTCTGGCCAGTTATCTGGCCAGAAAAATATTTAAAAAGAAGCGCTCCTACTCCAATTTAATTCATGTTTGGCTATTTCCTTAAAAGACTCTTGCAAGCAATCCTTGTAATGATTGTTGTTGCTTTTGTTTCTTTCTCTTTGTTCAACTTTGTTGG
>LURN01000038.1 GCA_001628405.1 Candidatus Thioglobus sp. REDSEA-S12_B1
GCATGAAGGACACGATGACCATGACCATGACGAGCATGAAGGACACGATGACCATGACGAGCATGAAGGACACGATGACCATGACGAGCATGAAGGACACGATGATCACGACGAATTAACCGTATCGGATGAGGCTTTAGCAGAGTTTAATAAATATTCACAATTATTTACATTTCCAAAAGGGGCTGGCTGCAACCTAACCTCTTTTGAGTCTGGCCTTCACAGCGTCTCAACAGAAGGAGACCATAAAGACGTTGAATTATCTTATGAGTTTGCTTGCAGCAACCCTGACCAGTTAAAGAGCATCACAATTAATGCGTTTGATCGATTTAGCGAACTTGAAACTTTAAACTTTGAGGCAGTAATAAACAATAAAGCTCTTTCAAAAAGCCTAAAATCAGATGTTAATAAAGTAATGTTTTAAATGAGGGTCTGATGTTACAAACGCTAGGTCTGGAATACCATTATCAGCAAGGTAAAAAAATTGTATTTCCAGAAATAGAGGTTGAAAGAGGTCAGAGATTATTAATTAGTGGTTTTTCAGGCTGCGGCAAAACAACATTGCTGAGCCTGATTGCTGGGGCCTTGCAGCTGCAGGTCGGCGAAATCAAATTTGATAACAATGATTACTCGTCAATGTCCTCGCTTCTTTTGGATAGGCACAGGGCTGATCATATCGGCTATATTTTTCAAACATTAAACCTTGTTCCTTTTTTAAGTGTTTCTGAAAACATAGGACTAGGGATTAGATTTTCTCAATCTAGAAAATCTAGAGTTCCCAATCTCAATCAAGAAATTAAAAGACTAGTAGACTCATTAGGGCTAGATAAAGAGGTTTTAAATACGCCAGTTAACCGCTTAAGCGTTGGCCAGCAACAAAGGGTTGCGGCGGCAAGGGCTCTTCTTGGCAAGCCAGACTTAATTCTTGCTGATGAACCAACCTCCGCCCTAGATTCTGAAACAACTAAAAAGTTTCTAAACGAGGTGATGGAAGCTTTTGATTCTTCCAAACAGGCAATTATTATGGTCAGCCATGATGTCTCAATTGCGCCCTACTTTGACTCTGTAATAGATTTGAATAAAAACCATGCTTAGTCTTTTGCTTAAATCAATGCGTTCAAGAATTATTCCAACTTCGCTTGTTACGATATCTTTAATGGCGTCGATGGTTCTGTTACTCAGCATTGAGAGAATTCAACAAGGCACAGAAGAGGGGTTTAATCAAAGCATTTCTGGTGTTGATGCGATTATTGGCCCAAGGTCCAGCTCTCTTGAATTGGTGTTATATACAGTCTTCCATCTAGGCAGGCCGACAAACAACATCACAACAAAGACAATCAATGATGTCAAACAAAGAAGCGATATTAGTTGGCTGGTTCCAATTGCATTGGGAGATAGTCACAGGGGGTATAGAGTTATAGCTACTGAACCAAACTACTTTCAACACATTAGATACGGAAACAATCAGCCTCTAACCTTTTCAAAAGGAGCTCCTTTCACTGAACTGTCTGAGGCAACCTTAGGCTCTGATGTTGCCGAAAAGCTCAATTATAGTGTTGGCTCAGAGATCCAAATTACTCATGGCTCAATTGAGTCAATAGGGAGCAAACATGACGACTTTTCATTTACAGTCACGGGCGTTCTTAATAAAACAGGCACTCCAATCGATCAGGCTATTTTCTTGGATTTAAAGGGCTATGAGCTTCTTCATTTGGGCTGGAAAAGCGGAAAAAAAGTATTTAGTCTTGAGGATATTGACCTGTCTTCTCTTCCCCCTGATGCGCTAAACCCAAAAACAGTTACGGCAGCTTTTGTGGGCCTTAAATCAAAGCTAACTATATTTAACTTTAGCAAAAATATAAGAGAGTATACAGAGGAGGCAATATCCGCCGTTATTCCCGGAATTGCGCTGTCTGAGCTTTGGTCTATAGTTGGATTGGTTGACAAAGGGTTTCAGCTTTTAAGCTGGATAATTATTGCAATTAGTCTAATTGCAATGGTCACCTTAATTATTGCAAGCCTAGATAACCGAAAACAAGAAATGACAATATACAGAGCCAATGGAGCCTCCCCCAAATTTTTGGCTGCCATGGTGATCTGTGAATCACTTGTAATTGGTCTAGTGGCAATAATTGGCGCAATTATTCTGGTAACTGCTGTTACTTATTTCGCCACCAGCCAGCTTAATTTGGCTTTAGGCATTTCACCTTCGTTTAAGTGGATTAGCCTCGATGAAATTAAAGTCTTCGGTATCATTTTATTGTCTGGAGTATTAAGCAGTCTAATTCCAGCAGCGATGGTCTTTAGAAAAAATTTACATCAAGCGTTGAGCTAAATGATAAAGAAACTGCTATTTGTTGGTTTAGTTTTTCTCGCGCTAGGCTCTTCTGCGATTGTAGTCACAGATGAGTACCTGACCACTATAGAAGAAAACTGGCTAAGCCTAGAGCCGGCTGATGCATATGACTTTATTCCTGAGGACCTTACCTATGAAACTTACATGAGTGATGACTTTCAAGCTAAGTTGGCAGCGGCTGGAGCCAGACTGAACAACTCTGTTGAAGGCAAAGATATCGCTCTCGCTGGATTTATGGTTCCAATAGAATATGCAGGCATCAACATAAGCAAGTTTCTACTGGTTCCTGAGGCTGGTCAGTGCATTCATGTTCCTCCTCCTCCGCTCAACCAAACACTGCTTGTAGATGTCACTGACAATCCAACAAAGTTTCGTGATTTGTACATGCCGATTATAGTTTATGGGAGAATATCTGTGGGATCGCAAAGTTTCGATATTGCTGACAGCGGATATACGATTACCGATGCTGTTATTGAAACACTTCATTTTAGTGATGAGGAATATGCCAATGAAGATTACAGCTATAACCTAGAGGACCCTCATGATTAGCAAGACACAACTAATATCTAAATGCTTAGAATCAGGGAGAATTGCAACACCACAAAGAATGATAATAATTGATGAGCTATTTTCTTCAGGCAAAAATCTTTCTGCGTATGACTTAAAAGACTCCCTAAAGGACAAAGGCCATTCATTTAATATTAGCACGATTTATAGAGTTTTAGACTTTTGGATTGATGTGGGCGTTGTTCATAAAATGGACTCAAGCAATACCTATCTTGTTTGCAATGACAGCCATACAGACCATTTTCATGTCTTGCTGCAGTGCACCAACTGCAAATCAGTAGAAGAGTCTTGCCAGCTTTCAGCTCAGCTTTCGCTTCCTGAAAGCAATAAGTTTATAGTTAACGGCTCTCAAACTGTCGAGCTTAATGGTCTTTGCAAGAAGTGTCAATAAAACGCCTGGAAAAAATTATCTAGCGACTAACTCTAACCATTAGTTCATTTTTGCGAAACATGGATATTACATAAGGAGCATTAAACTGGGCGATCATAAAGCCTCCGCTTGTTTTAATGTTGTTTTGCTGGAGAAGTGTTGAAAATTTTTTTTGAAAGCTCTTGCTTCTCGACTCTGTCGCCCAGCCCCCAAAAGGAAATACTGCAACCTCGCCTAAAGATTCTTTTTGAATTGAAACATTTTCTGTATTGGCCTTAGGAAGATCTTTTAATGAATGTTCTCTAGGCATCACAAAAGAAATATTGTAGCTCTCACGATTGTCAGAAGGGCAGTCAGCAATTACAGGGGCAGTCATTGCGATTTTCATTTCCTTGTCATTGCCGCCAAAAATGTAGTTAGCAATTCTTCTGAAACCAGATGAGGTGGCGCCTTTGTAATCTGAACGGACTGATGTCGTGGCAATTATCATTTCATTGTAACGACGAATTTCAAAATCGTCATATTCGGAGACTACTTTGTATTGAGGGGTTTCAAGAGCCATGTTAAAGTTACTTATTATTGTTTTTTTCCAAAAAACGGCACTAATATTGGCGTTCTTTTTTTATATTCAATGTAGTCATTGTCTTCGCCCCATTTTTTTTCAGCCTTCTCTTCCAAAAAAGGAAGGCCGCTTATTCTTGTCAACAGGAGAAACACAAATACAGGGGAAACAAGAGTCACAAACTGCCAGCCAGACAGAAATGGTAGCGAGACAATTGCAATGCCTGTCCATAAAATAATTTCTCCAAAATAGTTTGGGTGACGAGACACAGACCAAAGACCCTGTTTGATAAACCTCCCTTTGTTTTCAGGCTGCTCACTGAAGTGTTTTTTTTGTCTGTCAGCAATCACTTCAAAACCAAAACCTAATAACCAAAACAGCGCCCCTACTACAAAAAATACGCCGACTGGTCCAAGCGGGTTCAACGCGATTAAAGTAATAGCATTTACAGTAGTTAAAAAGACCCAAAGTGCTGACAAGGTCCATGTCATTAAAAACTTTGAAGGTGATTTTTTTATGTCTCTAAACCTTCTATCCTCGCCGGCTTTAACTATTCTTTTATATAGAAATATTCCCAGCCTTAAAGTCCAAACAGATACAAATACAGCAACAAAAACTGAACGAATTGACGCCCCTACTCCCGAGATCAAGAGCGCAAAAATTGAGACAAAAACAACAAGGAGCGTAGCAACCATTCCTGTAAAGTCAAAGTATTTTTCTGAGCTTGTGATTAAGGAAGGCACCGCAATGATCCAGTGCGTTGCAAAACTGACAATTGCGCAGAAAAGGATTACTGGAAGCCCGAAAAAAACTGCACCATCTACTGAAGCTGCTATAGCAACAATGTAAGCCGTTATAACGCATAAGGCAATGGCACCAAAATCCCTAATCATTCTGGCCTCCCAAAAAGATAGTGGGAGACGCCCCACTCAGAGCCGTGGTTAAAACCAAAAAGAACCTCGCAAGACATGAAAAAAATACGCCACCTTTGGTA
>LURN01000039.1 GCA_001628405.1 Candidatus Thioglobus sp. REDSEA-S12_B1
TAGTTAATGTGTTGATTGGACTTGCTTTGGCTTGTGTTGTTTACTTCTCCTCAACTTTTTTGGTAATGAGTGCTGGTGATTTTTTAGCTTATTTCACTGCAATGGGTATGCTTGTTAAACCATCAAAAACGTTAATAAATATTAATAAACCTCTTCAGCAAGCAATTGCAGCGGGAAAAAGTGTATTTGATCTCATTGATGAAGCCGCAGAGGATAATCCAAGCACTCAGTTAATGGACAAAGTAACTGGAGATATAAAATTCGAAAAAGTTAGTTTCTCATATGGCAATGAAAAATCCTCTTTGAATCAAATTGACTTAACAATTAAAAATGGTGAAACCATTGCTCTGGTTGGCTCGACAGGAAGTGGCAAGACCACCTTAGTAAATCTTTTAACTCGGTTTTATAATCCTACAAGTGGAAAAATATCCATCAATAATGAAGATATCAATACTTTTGATTTAGAGTCTTATAGATCAAATTTCTCATATGTAGATCAAAATGTTCGTCTATTTAATGACACAATCAGTGGCAATATTGCTTTTGGTCAGAAAGATCAAATGCCTATGGACAAGATTACTAATGCAGCTAAAATTTCTAATTCAAATGAGTTTATCGAAAAACTTGAGAAAAAGTATGATTCAGAAATTGGTGAAGATGGTGTTACCCTGTCTGGAGGTCAGAGACAAAGACTATCGATTGCAAGAGCTATTGCAAAAGATAGTCCAATCTTAATTCTTGATGAAGCCACATCAGCACTTGATTCAGCAACTGAAAAATTGGTTCAGTCTGCTATCAATAAAATGCAAAAAGGGAGGACAACAATAATTATTGCTCACCGATTAAGCACCATTAAAAATGCTGATAGAATTATTGTATTAAAGGATGGGAAAATCATTGAACAAGGAACGCATAAAGAACTACTTGAAGTTTCTGGTGAGTATTTAAAATTGACTCAGCAACAAACATAAATGCTGCCAATTTAGTTTTCTTTAACTCTATTTATTGCCACTGCAGAGTCGAGAACTGCTCTTACTTTTTCTGATGCCTCTAAGATTGATTTTTCTATTTCCAAATGCCATAAAATCACACTTGCAGAATAAAGAAGTCCATCATAAAACATACCTCTTTCGCCTGCTAAAGCATTCATTCCAAGATTAGCAACATGCTTAGCTAAAATATCCCTATTGTTAACTCCCTCAAGTTTTTTAGGGATCGCTATAGCCCTTAGATCGCTCTGTATTCCAATTTCTTTTGGATCAATCTCAACTTTTTTCTTCTCAAGATTCTGATAATAAGAATACATAAGGCCTTTTTGCCTTAATGAAGGCACTACGCTTCCCTCAATTCCTCTAATCACTAGACTACTTTTAAATCCTGATTTTTGAGCTAATTTTGAATAGATTGGCGGATAAGCTTTATGGACATAACCCAAGACTGAATGAGTATTAACCCCTCTTAAGGGGCCAATCAATGACTCAACAGTATTCAGTACAGTCCTTTTAATGACTTGATTTCTAAGAGGCACCAATGCATGCAGCTCCTTACAGTATTGACTTTGATCGATATAAGACCAGCCAATGGTTTGATTTTCAATTCTTTTTTTAGCCTTATCAACAGTTAAATCAACCTCTAGATCTAATGCTTGGTATATTTGTCGATGAGTAAGTCCAAATTTTGGAGAAACTGAATCAAGGCCATGGATCACTGCTGGTAAACCAAGCTCTACTAGAAGAGGAGGCAAGAAAGATGAGACTGGGATTGAACGATTATATCCGCTGTAAGGATCACCAATATCAATTAAATCATCTACAGATACATTTCTGGACTGTGACCTTTCAATTAAAGCCATCAAAATTCCAATATTCTCATCCATAGTCTCACGCTTCATTCTCATTGCAATGAGGAATATTGCCGCTTGAACATCATCAATCTCATTATTTAAAATTGCTTGCATTCCCTGCCTTGATTCTTCGAGACTGATATTCTTACTCATCTCAGGACCGGTAGCAATCCTTTGAATTATGGAGTGGATTAATTCCTTAGAATTCATAAACTACCTTCTAATTGAAAGACCTCTAATGAGTTAAACCACATCGAGAAATAATAGTTAGAAAAGTGTCCAGATTCTGTTATTATCGAGCTGCTCTCTGCATTGGGATAACTGAGATTTATATGTATTTGACTTGTTTTCTACCTTCTTAGCTATCGAGATAAGCCAATCTTTCTTTTCATAACTCTTCTTGTTATAGCCACCATGACCTTCATGGTATGCCAAATATTGACGATATGCATCTGTTTTACTGATCTTTGACCTCAGATTAGATTGATTTGCATACCATCCAACGAAATCTACAGCATCAGCGAAGTTATCCCTTCTTGCATCTTTTTTTCCAGTTTTAAGTTGATACCACTCCCATGTTGCCTTTTTGGCTTGAGTGTATCCATAAGAATCTGTTGGTCTAGAGCCCGGTATAAATCCGAAAATCTTATTACGAGGTGGCTTAGCTCTTGAAGCAAAGCGCGACTCTTGATGTATGATCGCCATTTGCAAATGCATTGGGACTTTCCACTTTTCTTCACTTAATTTAGCCGCACGATACCAGCTAACCTTTTCATCGAGCAAAGTACAGATATTTGTAACCTCTCTTGCAGGCGTTGAAAAACATCCTGAAATTGAAATTGCAACAAGTAAACCTAAAACTAGTAGTTTTTTCATTTATCCAAAAAACACAAAGTATGCAATAATGATTTGAAATACTAGCAAAACACCAAACATTGCCTTAATATCGTTATCAGTCAATGGAGTTGACTCTTCAACTATTTTCTCCAACTTAACATCAACAGCGACTAGGCCTTTATCTGAAGTTTCAACCTTAAATTTAACTCTGGTATCACTCCTTAGTCGAGACTTATTAAAAACATTTTTTTGATGAACAAAATATTTTTCTCCATCGTCTCCAGTAATAAATCCATATCCTTTGGTACCAAATTGAGCAACTATGCCCGTCATTTTTTTTGCCATCACACTCTCACTTTTTGCAGCAAATACACTGCTTTTTCAACAAAATCTACTCCAAGATTTTGGAACATCGGTTCATTTTCAATATCATCAATACAATACAATTCTTGAAAATCAAAAGAACCATTAAATAATTCGCCAACCTCTTCTTTACTCACTGCAAAAGGTGGTCCAGATCTTTGATGCTGAGGGTAATTTAAAGTTAAGAGTAAGATCCTAGCATCTAGCTCTATTATATCACTTAAATGTTTGACATATTTTTGTCTTAAACCTTCGTTCAGGGCGATTAATGAAGCTCTGTCATATAGAGCTCTCACATGATGTAAGTGCTTTGATTCCAAATCAAAAAAATCTCCACAATACAATTTTATTTTCTCGCCCTCATATAGGACAAATTTATCAACTTCTGATACCGAATAATCCAGGTTATTCTCTGAAAAAAATTGCTCAATAGCAATATTGCTCAATTCAACCCCTATGACGTTTATATCATTTTCAAGAAGAAAAAGCATATCATTGGATTTCCCGCTAAGTGGAACAAAAATAGAATCTCCAGATGACAAGTTCAGCCTATCAAGATATTTAATTAGATGCCTATTGACTTGCTCAGCATGCCATCCAATTCTATTAGTCTCCCATCTGTTGATCCAATCGGTCACACCTAATCCTTGATATAATAGTACTTACAATGAATTTAGTAAAAAAATGATCAAAATAATTTATACATCATTTCTAAACATAATATATTTTTTGAGATTCAAATGCAATTAAACAAATATGACCAAATAGTTTATCTAGTCAAGTGCATTAGATGAGTCAAGATATTGGCGACTGGGAAGCCTACTTATCACCAGAAAAAAACAAAGATTATTTTAAATCTTTGCTCTCATTTCTTAACTCAAGAATTGGTTATGAGATTTATCCTCCAAGAAAGACTTGGTTTAGAGCATTTGAGTATTCAAGTTTTGCCTCAACGAAAGTCATTATTCTTGGACAAGATCCCTATCATGGAGAAGGCCAAGCAGAGGGATTAAGTTTTTCAGTTCCAAAAGGCATCGCTATTCCACCGTCACTCAGAAATATTTATAAGGAACTCAATCAAGATGATGTTGACTTTACTAATCCGGGTCATGGTCACCTAGTAAATTGGGCAAAGCAAGGAGTTCTCCTTTTGAATAGCGTTCTTACAGTTGAAAAGAACTCTCCAGCATCTCACGCAAATCGAGGCTGGGAAGTTTTCACTGATCAAGTTATCCAGTTACTAAATGAAAACAAAGATAATTTAGTATTTTTGCTTTGGGGCGCCTACGCAAATAAAAAATCTGACTTGATAGATCACAAAAAACATTTGATTCTCAGTGCAGCTCATCCTTCCCCATTCTCAGCTCATAACGGCTTCTTTGGTTGCAAGCATTTTTCAAAAACGAATGAATATCTGAAATCTACTGATCAAGAATTGATCGACTGGAGTTTACCCTTATGAGGTTAATGATTGATGATGCAGTATGGGGCTTTAATAAAATTTTTTCAGAATTTGGAAAAATAATTACCTTACCTGGAAAGGAAATATGCAATGAAACTCTCCGCGATTGTGATGCATTGATAATCAGATCTAGAACAAAAGTCAACGAAGAGCTTCTTAAGGGATCAAAAATTAAATTTGTTGGCTCAACAGTAGCAGGACTAGATCATATTGATCAATCCTACCTTGAAGAGAACGATATAGCGTTCTCATCTGCCCAGGGTTGTAATGCGAATGCTGTAGCAGAGTATGTTATTAGTGCAATTGCAAATTTATCGAATGAATATAACTTCAATCTATCAAGCAAAACGCTTGGAATCATTGGTGTAGGTAATGTAGGGAAAAGACTTGACATTAAAGCGAAGCAGCTTGGCATGAAAACGCTTTTAAATGATCCACCTCGTGAATCTGTCGAAGGAAGTGAGAACTTTGTTTCACTCAAAACGGCTCTTGGCGCTGACATTGTCACCTTTCATACCCCATTGACTTCCTCAGGAGCACATCCTACCCATAATCTTTTAGGTTCTCATAACTTTAAATATATTAATGAAGACACAATCATTATCAATGCTGCACGAGGTGGCATCATTGATGAAATGATTTGGCAGATGACTCCAACAAAAGCAAACATAATTGATTGCTGGGAAAATGAACCTAATATTAACTCTACTCTTCAAAAATCAGCATACTGGGCTACTCCTCATATTGCAGGACATTCAATTGATGCTAAATTCATGGGCAGCTTTATGATCTATAAAGAGCTCTGTAAATTTACAAGAAAGCCCCTTAATAGTGATATCGAAAATCTTATCAATCCAGAATCAAGAATTATCAAAGAGAATAATCTTCATGACACTCTTAATTCAATTTACTCATTCCAGGACGATGATAAAGCAATTAAAGACATTTCTAATTTTGAAGATTATCGAAGGAGTTATCCTGAGCGCTATGAATGGGAACACTTTAGCACTCAATATCCATTACCAAAAAATATCTAAACTCGCTGATTAATAAGCGAATTGTATGTGTCTAAAGGCACAAAGGAAAACCTCTTAATATTTAAAATATCTTTATAGTTTTGATCTAATATTTTGAGAGCGCTATTTAGTGCACTAATGAGACCACTTGAAGAGCATACCGGGTTATCTTTATGAGTGACAAAAGGAGGTGCAGGTGAAATGATTGAGCGCCCAATAATCCTTAAATTATCAATTATTTGTGGCTCAAATCGCTTTATATAGGAGAAGCTCATTGCATCAATACAAGCAATATCAACTTCATTATTGATTATTTTTTGAACGCTGTTTTTATGGGATCCGGTAATCACGATGTCTTTATAAAAGTCATTAAACAGTCCAAGCTTTTTTGAAGTCTCAATCTCGCTGCGAAAAACATTATTACCACTTTGTGAGTCATAGCTGTTAATAGCAGCAACCATCCCCTGAGTATCTTTTAGAGAATCAATTTGACTTGCCTTAGATACCACCAAGTAACTGAAGTAGTTTGGCCCCTCAAGCTCATCAAGATCAAAATGGGGAGTACAAAGCGGAATTAATTTTTTTTGAAATTGACTGACTAGTGGAAAACCACATATATGACTTAATCGAGTTTGATTTGAAAGGATGTCTTTCTCATGAACTGAATTCAAAAAGTTAACTGGGAGAGTTAACTCTGGATCTATTTTTCCAGCCAAAACAAATAGCTCTTGCCATGCTTTTTCAAACTCAAAATTTATTGAGTACATTCCAATGCCAATAAATTCTCTCTCCATAACTCAGTTAAAAGGCCGGATGTTTAGGGTTTTTGACAGATTTAAATAGATATTTTTTAAACCATTTAAAATAACCTTTTTCTAAGAAAAAACCATTGGATTGGTTATATTTTTCAGAATTTAGTTTGTATTCTCTCGGAATTAGATACCAACTCATACTTGGATTTTTATGATGAACGAAATGGTAGTTATTATTAAGAAACAAGATACGCAATGGAAAGAAGGTTTGCATTATTATCGAGCGATGATTTGGGTTAGAGCTTGGCTGATGTTCATAAAAACTTCTAACCATTGTTAATGCGTGTGCAAAGTATGCGCACAGAATGTAGGTTACAAAATGAACATTAAAATAGGACCAAATAAAATATAAAAGAATGACTACAATAAATTCGTGTGAAAACAAAACTAGGAAACTGATTGAAAAAGGCTTTTTCAAACTCATAAAAAGTTCTTTTTTAAGTGCAAAGAAATACCAAAGCGGACCAAGTGTCAATCGTCCTAGCAAAGTCATATTGAATTCAGCAAATTTTTGTCGATACCTGCTCAAGGTATCCCATTCATCCTTACTAATAAAATAACTCTCTGGGTCGACATTTGGTATTGTTAAATTAATATCCTCATGATGCTTGAGGTGGGAAGTCTTATAGACTAAGTAAGGTGACCAAAGAGCTAGCGGTGGGTAAGCCAGAAAATCATTAACTACTTGATATCTCGTTGGGTGACCATGAATGATTTCATGCTGAACTGATCCATGGAACGTTAAGATAAAAACAAGAAATAGAGCGGCAAAAGGGATAGCATTGAAATTACTCAGCACAATCCACCAAAGAAAATAAACCAAAAAAATGGCAATCCATGTTGGCAATTCAGTGAAAAGATTTCCTTTATGATACTTCATGAAACCAATGAGCTCATATACTTTGCCAACATTGATAGCGATGATATAACTATCAGTACTCTAATCAATTTAGGATTAGCTCTTAGTAAGTAATGAGTTCCCAAAAATGATCCAATCAATTGCCCCAACATCATAATCAATCCTATAGCAAAGGCAATGTGTCCAAATATAAAAAAGACTATGAAGCCTGCAATATTTGAAGCAAAATTAAGTGGCTTTGCCAATATAGTAGCTTGGATAATTTCAAGTTTTTTTAACATTACCCCAGTCATAACAAAAAAAGAGCCAGCTCCTGGGCCAAACATGCCGTCATAGAAACCTACGCATGGAACAGCATAAGATCCAAATCTCTTTTTAGACATTGAGCTAGAACTAATTGCTCGAGGCTTTGGAGAAACAATAAAGTAAACTGCAATCACTACAAGAACTGAAGGAATAACGAACGAAAGCACCTTGGTATCAACAAACTGAACAATAATTCCGCCTATAACTGAACCAATGAAAGCTGACAGCATTAAATGTTTGACTGTTTGCCAATCTAACTTTTTTTTACGAAAAAGCAAAAACGTCGCAATGCCAGTCCCCATACTGCCTTGAAACTTATTCGTACCAAGAACATAAATTGGAGGAATGCCGCTAAGCAAGAGCGCTGGAACTGCAAGCAAACCACCTCCACCGACTAGTGTATCTAGAAAACCTGCTATGATTCCAACAATGAATAAAAATGTCAGAATCTCTATTGAAAAGTTAGCAATATCCATAACAATTATCCACTCCAAAGCGTTGGAAACCAATCCTCTCTCATGCGCTCTCCAGTTTTTTGATTAATTCCAGGGAAGTTCGGTGAAGTTCTCCCAGGACGCTCCCTGAAAACAACATCATCACCCATCAATCTGAATGATAGAGTTCTACTAACCTTGTCAACTGTATTGGCATTGGCCCCATGAATTGTCTTGAAATTAAATACAATGACATCTCCAGGCTCTGTCTCCCACTCCTTTATTTCATATTGATCACTATCTGGCATATCCATAAACGCTTCGTTATCCTCATAAAAGCTCTCATTATTGGACCAGCTAGTTGGTCGAACTTCTTTATTCAGCATATGACTTCCAGCAAGTACCTTTAATGAAACATTTTTTTGTCTGGATTCTAATGGCAACCAAAAGCTGACTGTTTGATGCCCTGAAACGCAATAGTACGGAATATCTTGATGCCATGGCGTGGGCACTCCAGATTTTGCTTCTTTATAAAAAAAATGGTCATGGAAAAACTGTACAGAATTCGACTCCATTAAATCTGAAGCAATAGATGCCAAAGAGGAGTTGAATATAAAGTCTGTATATTCAGGAATACGCCTCCAATTGCAAAAATCTTCTAAGAAATATCCCTGAAGATGTTCTCCATGATGAACTAGAGATTGCTTACTCGGATTTTTAAGATGAAACTCAGCCCCATGGCCTAAAATATCAACCCACTCAGTAAAAACACCCCGAAGAATAACAACGCCGTCTTCTCTATAGCTTTGAACATCAGATTGGTTTATAAATTTTGCCATTAGACTTAAACTACTCTATTTTTATTCAAATTAAATACAGCTATGATAATAACTAAATTATCAAAACAAAAAGATACATTTTATTATTTATAGACTCTTTAAGAATAAGTAAAAACATCTGTATTATTAACCTATTTTTGATTTTACCTGCCGTTAATGAAGCTTCTATCAGAAACATTTACTATTAAAAAAATTCCTAATGTAGCTTGGAGCTCTGATGACCCCTTCAATTTAAAACCAAAACCATTAACCTTTATGTTTCTGGTTTTTGGTTTATTTTTGTTTGGTCTGGGAGAGAGCCTCTTAATCACCAGTGGTGCAGGTGTTGGACCCTATACTGTTCTTGCACAAGGAATTTCAAATCTCACTGATTGGTCTTTAGGTCTCTCTACATTTGTCATCAGCGTTTTCGTTTTAATGTTGTGGATTCCACTCAAACAAAAGCCTGGAATGGGCACAATATTAAATGCTTTTATTATTGCACTGACAATTGAGTTTTCAATCTATTTTTTGCCATACCCTGAATATTACCCACTCAAAATATTACAAGTCATTATTGGTGTTTTAACGATAGGTATTGGAAGTGGATTCTACTTAATTTGCAATCTTGGAGCTGGACCAAGAGATGGATTAATGATGGGACTTCAAAGAGTCACAAATATGCCAATTTACTCTATACGAACTACGATTGAGATTAGTGTTGTTGTTTTAGGTTCAATTTGTCTTTTAAATAATCTAGAGAAGCTATTGGGAGAGGTGGTTGGACTTGGAACAATAATATTCGCTCTTGGAATTGGACCTTCAGTTGCACTAGGTATTGCGATTGTTGGAAGATTATCAAAAAAACCTTAATTTGTTAGTCCATTAATTAGGTCACATAGTTTCTTATTTTAAAATTTGACGAGTCCCACTCGTTTGATTGCATAATGTTTTTAAGGCATATTATTGCACTCCAAACATCCTCATGCCTCATATAAAGAGGTGAAATTCCAAACCTCAAGATGTTTGGCTCTCGGTAATCTCCGATAATGCCTCTTGAAATTAATGACTGCATTATTGGATAAGCATTTTCATGCTTATATGAAATTTGACTTCCTCTATGAGCGGCGTCAATTGGAGAAAATAATTCAAACCCAAAATCTCCGCACTCTTGTTGAATTAACTTAATAAATAACTCTGACAGTTGAATGCTTTTTTCACGAACTTGCTCCAAAGATATTTCATCAAAGATATCTAGAGCACTCTCTACTGCTTTATAAGAGAGAATTGATGGAGTCCCGCAAATAAATTTATTGATATTATTTGCTGGAGTGTATTTTGTTTCAAATGCAAATGGATCACTGTGCCCAAGCCATCCTGATAATGGTTGTGATACGATTTCAATTAAATCACTATGGACATATAAAAAACCAGGCGCTCCTGGGCCGCCATTGAGATGTTTATAGGTACAGCCTACTGCAAAATCTACACCAATATTATGCAAATCCATAGGAATCACACCTACGCTATGACTTAAATCCCAAACAACAAGTGCTCCTTGCTGATGAGCATAATCAGTAATTTTTTTCATATCACTGATTCTTCCCGTCTTATAGTTGATATGCGAGAGCATAACTACTGCAGTAGAGGAATCAATATATTTTTCAAAATTGATATCATCATCGATTAATTGACATTCATAATGATTATTTAGCATTCCGTTGACACCCTCAAGAATGTATAAATCCGATGGGAAATTTGTTGACTCACTGACAACTTTCTTTCGATTTTTATTTAGCCTCAATGCCGATGTGAGTACTTTAAATAAATTTAAAGAAGTACTGTCCACAACAACAACTTCTCCAGATTTGGCTCCAAGAAGGGGTGCAATCTTATCTCCCAATGTTTGAGGTAAATTAATCCAATTGGCTTTATTCCAACTGTTAATTAAATCCTTACCCCATTCCTCATTAATCGTTTTGTTGAGATTCTTTATGGTTTTCGTAGGAACAGGACCTAATGAATTACCATCAAAATAAATTGTGTTTTTTGGAAGAAAGAATTCCTCTCTATATTTAGAGAGTGGATCTTGCTTATCAAGATGCTTGAGATCTGCAAGTTTAATTTTATTCATTTAGAGTGAATTGATTAATGTCACGATTAAATTATAATCCATATATAAAAAATCAAAGGTCATTCAGCTATCTTCAAAAGCGATAAAATCAATTGATGGATAAAATTGTAGTTCAAACTGAGGATTTTGACTTAACTAAAGAAGTTGAGTTAATAAAATCAACTAACTCTAACTTGGGTGCAGTTGTCAGCTTTATTGGGACTGTTCGTGACTTAGAAGGTGAATCTCTTGTATCTCTCACTTTAGAGCACTATCCCGGGATGACAGAGAAATCACTCTCCACAATAGCTGATAAAGCAAGAAAAAAATGGGAACTAGAATCTATAACAATTATTCATCGCGTTGGCACTCTTAGCGTTGGTGATCAAATTGTTTTAGTAATCACATCAAGTAAACATCGACAAGAGGCTTTTGACTCATGTAACTTCATTATGGATTACTTAAAAACTGACGCTCCATTCTGGAAAAAAGAGGTTTCTGACAAACAAGAAAAATGGGTTGGCAAAAGGGATCATGACGAAAAACAAAAAAAACGCTGGAAAAATTAAAAGTCTAGATCTTCTGGTTTATTAAGATTAGTTAAAACCTCCAAGCGATCTGAGACATCGACCCTCTCTAAATTCTGCTGGCGATACCAATGAGCCATCTTTCGACCACCATCATTAAGAAAATGTTCTAGACTTTTACTAAGATTTGACTTCATCAAAGCAAATGTCGCATGCATTATTGAGCCATCATGCGCTACGCAAATATCAGCGTCTTTTTGCTCCATTTTATTTATTAAAGAGTCAACTAACTCAGAATCAACTAGAGGACTATCGCACGGCAGCACCAATAAATAGTCAGTTTCACAAACCTTTAGCGCCTTTGAAATTCCAGCTAATGGACCTTGAAATCCTAATAAATCGTCTTTAATGACCTCTCCATAAGCTGAATATGCGTCAAAACTTCTATTAGCACTAATGTAGATCTTATCTACTTTTGACTCTATTACGCCTAGCACATGAGCTATCAAGGGCAAGCCTCTAAATTCAATCAAACCTTTATCCATTCCATCCATTCTCAGCCCTTGACCACCCGCGAGGATAACTGATGAAACTTCACTCTGTAAAATATTATTCAATTAATTCCTGTTCTTTTTTCAAGTTATTTGTAATTTGGAAAATTTCTTGCAATTGTATAATACACCCAATAAACCTTAAAATTAGAACATCATGAATGACAAGCTAAATAATTCAAGCTCTCCAATGTTTAGTGATTCTCTTATGAGCGCTGATGATGCGCTTTCATTCCTTATGGAATCAGCAGTCATTTCAGATCTTACTGAGCTCACCTCTTTAGATGATTCTATTGGGAGAATTCTTGCCGAAGATATTCGCTCTAGAATTAATGTGCCAGGATTTGATAATAGCGCAATGGATGGCTATACAATCGCTCTTGATGAGAATAATTTATCTAAGGAAAATCAAACCTTCAATGTTGTGGATAGAATTGCAGCAGGCTCCATAGGAAATGAACTTAAAAAAGGAAATGCAGCCAGAATCTTCACTGGAGCACCAATTCCAAAAGGAGCAAACACTGTAGTTATGCAGGAGGAATGCGAAACCTCTGAAGATGGCTCTCAAATAACAATTAAAAGGGCAATTGAATTGAATGAGAATATTCGTCCAACTGGGAACGATATTTTAAAAAATGGTGTTATTCTTAATGTTGGAAAAAAAATTGAACCTGAGGATATTTCTCTTGCGGCATCAGTTGGAATTGGAGAGCTTAAAGTCTATAAAAAACTTAAGGTTGGAGTTTTCTTTACTGGAGATGAACTGGTTGAACCTGGGCAATCTCTAACACCCGGAAAAATATATAATTCAAACCGATATGCACTAGTTGCTTTGCTAAAGAATGCTGGATGCAAAGTTGTTAATCTTGGCAACATTAAAGATGATTTTGATTCAACCTGCGATGCACTTGAAGACCTTGCAAAAGATTGTGATTTAATTATGACCACTGGTGGAGTTTCAGTGGGTGAGGAAGATCACGTGAAACCTGCGGTTGAAAAACTTGGTTCACTCAACCTTTGGAAAATTAAAATGAAACCTGGCAAACCACTTGCCTTTGGTTATGTAAGGAATATCCCCTTCATAGGGCTTCCAGGCAACCCAGTATCTAGCTTTGTTACATACTGTATTTTTGCGCTCCCATTCATTAAAAAAATGCAAGGGAACAGCAGCTTTAAAAATAAAGCAATAAAAGTAAAAACAAATTTTGACTGTAAGCGAGGGAAACCAAGGCGCGAATATGCTCGGGTCCAGATTGATTACACGTCCGAGATTCCAATGGCAAGTTTGTATCCAAAGCAAGGTTCAGATGTCATGAGTTCAGTTGTTTGGGCCGATGGAATTATTGAGATACCTGAAAATACAACATTTGATAGTGGTACCATTCTTGATTATTATCCATTGAGTGAATTAACTAGATGAGTAAACTAACACACATCAATTCAAATGGTGAAGCACAAATGGTCGATGTTTCTGAGAAAAATAATACTTCACGTGAGGCTAAAGCTGGCGCCAAAGTTCTTATGAAGCCTGAAACACTAGACTTGATTGTCTCTGGCTCTCATAAGAAGGGAGACGTCCTCTCTGTTGCAAGAGTTGCTGGAATTCAAGCTGCAAAAAAATGCTCAGAACTTATCCCACTCTGTCACCCGCTCATGCTCACTAAGGTTAGTGTTGAATTAACTCCAAACACTAAAGATAGCACTATTGAGATTGTGGCTGTTGCCAAACTTAATGGCAAAACAGGAGTTGAAATGGAAGCTCTTACAGCAGCAAGCATTGCTGCTCTAACAGTCTACGACATGTGTAAAGCGGTTGATCGCTTCATGACCATTAGTAATGTGCAACTTTTAGAAAAAAAGGGTGGTAAATCTGGTCACTGGGTTTTAGAGCCATGAATCAAATTATTGACCCTTTCAACAGAAAAATTACCTACTTGAGAGTATCAGTAACGGATCACTGTAATTATCGATGTCATTACTGCAGGGATGAGGATCACCAGACACATACTAAAAAATCTCAGGTCCTTACATTCGAAGAAATTGCAAAAATTGTTCGATTATTTGCTGAGCTAGGAGTGACCAAAGTAAGACTCACTGGAGGAGAGCCCCTTTTGCGCAAAGATATTCTTGATCTGACAAAAATGCTCGGTCAGATTCCTGGTTTGAATGATATCCCACTCTCAACGAATGCCCATCTATTGCCCAATATAGCCTCAAAATTAAAAAATAATGGCATCAACCGAGTCAACATTTCTATTGACTCGTTAATCCCTGAGCGATTTAAAGAGATAACTAGAGATGGGGATTTAGATACTGTAATTAAAGGTATTGATGCTGCAATTGCAGCTGGAATGAAACCCATTAAGTTAAATATGGTCGTCATGAAAGGTGTTAACGATGACGAAATTGATTCAATGATTGAATTTGCAATCAATAGAGACTTAGATCTAAGATTTATTGAAACAATGCCTATTGGTCTTGCAGGAATTGAAGCGGTAGATAGACATCTTAGCGAGAAAGATATTTTGCATAGAGTCAAAGCAAACTTCGGGAATAGACTTACATCGCTCGACTCCAAACCAACTGATGGACCTGCAAAAGCACTTAAGATTGAGGGAACTAATACTAGCATCGGAACAATTTCTGCAGTTTCTAATAATTTCTGTAGTAGTTGCAATCGAGTCAGACTCACAGCTCAAGGAGAATTAATTCTCTGTCTGGGTCAAAAAGATTCCGTCTCTCTTCGAGACGCTATTAGATCTGGAATGAATGATGATGAAGTGAAACAACTTATTCTCAATGCAATAACAAAAAAACCCGAAAAACATTATTTCGATTCTGTTATTGATAATATTAGTAATCGACAGATGGTGGAGATGGGAGGATGAGAATATTTTATTTTGCCTCACTCAAAGAAAATCTGAAGACCTCTCATGATGAAATGATTTTTGACTCACCAGTCAAGATCTCAACTATAAAAAATGAGCTAGTACAAAAATATGGTGAGCAATACTTCCCAAAAAATATACTGTGTGCGGTAAATCATGAAATAGCTTCTGAAGACACATTAGTGAACGATATAGATGAGGTAGCCTTCTTTCCACCTGTGACAGGGGGATAAAAAAATATGACAAATAATAAAATTAAAATTGGCTTTCTTACAATCTCAGATAGAGCGGCTCGTGGAGTTTACGAGGATATTAGTGGCCCAGCAATGCAGGATTGGATTTCGAAAGCTGTTACCTGCCCTTATGAAATTGAAACCAAAGTGATTGAAGACGAACAACCTTTGATAGAGAAAACACTGATTGATATGAGCGATAACCTAGGCTGCAATCTTATTCTCACCACTGGAGGTACAGGCCCAACGACAAGGGATGTTACCCCTGAAGCTACAGAAGCAGTATGCGAGCGAATTTTTGATGGTTTTGCAGAGCAGATGAGAACCGTATCTCTTCGAACAGTTCCAACTGCAATACTATCGAGACAGATTGCTGGCACTCGTGGAAACAGCCTAATGATTAATCTTCCAGGAAAGCCTGTAGCTATAGCGGTTTGTCTTGGAGCAGTCTTTCTTGCTGTGCCAAAATGTCTAGAGCTACTTGATGACTCAAAAATAACAATCGATAAGTCTTTTGTCTCCCAAGTTTTTGAGTAATATAATCTTAAAAAATGTCTAATCATAGAGACACCTCGCTAGACTTAATGAGAGGAATAGCTATCATAATGATGATTGCATTTCACTTTATCTATGATTTAAACACCTTTGGCTTTACTGAAATTCCATTATTTACTCATTGGATGGGTATTGCTTGGCGCTGTTTAATTGTGTTCCTATTTTTGAGTGCTGTTGGAGTAAGTTTAGTTTTTGCTCATAGCAAAGTTATTCAATACAGAAAATTCCTTAAAAGGCTTCTTTACCTGGGAATAGCAGCACTACTTGTCTCGCTTGGAACATACATTATGTTTCCTGATGGATGGGTATATTTTGGTATTCTTCACTTGATTTGGGTTTCATCTTTATTTGCTTTAGCATTTGTAAACCATCCCAAGACCTCACTTTTGATTGCCTTTTTAATTCTTACAGGGATAATTTTTGATCAACCCAACTTAGAATTTCTTTCAAATATTTTCGAGCCGTATTTACCCAATGGAAGTGTTGATTATTACCCTTTATTTCCATGGCTGTCGTTTGTCTTCATTGGAATTTATCTTGGACATAACCCTTATTATCAGAAAGTTTTTACTTTTCGGTCGAGCTGGCTTGAAGTGATGGGTAGACACGCATTAATTATCTATCTTACTCACCAAATTGTTTTGTTTGGTGTGGTTGCCTTAGCCTACTATTTGCTGAACTAATACGCTAAGATATTTTTCTTCTTAGTCTGAATTGATTTTGTAAGCTTAGGTGATACTGCAACAGGCATCTGATTGGCATATTCCTCATGATTTTTATCAACCAAATCTAAATCATAAAGGTAATTAACCATAACCCCCCAAGAATCATCTATAGCCGAGTCATTATTATTTGCTTGTGTATGAATTTTGAAGATTATTGCGCCATTGCCAAGATGAAAATGAGCAACTGGATTAATTGCATCACCATTTTTTGTCTTCACTTGAGTTAAATAGTAATAAGTTAATCTCGATAAAGCCAACTGATTTATCTCTTCTTTTTCACAACAATGACTAATTTCTTCAGAAATATAATCTGGAAAATCTGTATCCTTTAATGAGTTCATCTTATTAGCCCATTTCCTCAATCCTGGGACTGGTGATAGAGTGACAAACTGTTTTATTTCTTTAAACTCTTGCTGAATTTCAGAAACCACTTGTTTGATGAGGAAGCTTCCAAAAGAAACCCCTTTTAAAGCAATTTGGCAATTAGATATAGAATAAAAAACTGCTGTATTTGCCTTATATGGATCAATGGGTTTAACACTTGTATCTAGAATTGGCATTATAGAATCAGGCACTTCATTCATCAAAGCAACCTCAATAAAAATAAGTGGCTCGTCAGGCAGAGCTGGATGAAAAAAAGCATAAAGACGCCTATCGGCAGCGGCAACTCTATTCTGAAGATCTTGCCAATCAGATATATCATGAACGGCCTCATATTCCATTATTTTTTCAAGAACATTTGCACTAGTAGACCAGTCAATACGTTCT
>LURN01000004.1 GCA_001628405.1 Candidatus Thioglobus sp. REDSEA-S12_B1
GTAATAGAAAGCCCTTGATTGATAATGAAAAGTATCAGTCTATGTATCAGAAGTCTATAGAGAGTCCTGATGAATTTTGGTCTGAACAGGCTGAAGAATTTTTAAGCTGGAATAATAAATGGGATAAAGTTTCTGATGTAGATTTTTCCCAGGGCAAAATTGCATGGTTCGAGGGCGCAACTCTCAACGTATCTTATAACTGTCTAGATCGCCATCTTCCAGAACGTGCAGATCAAGTCGCAATCATTTGGGAAGGAGACGACCCTGACTCTAGTGAATCCTACACTTATCAAGAGCTTTATGAAATGGTTTGCAAATTTGCAAACGGCATGAAGACTTTAGGTGTTGAGAAGGGTGATAGAATTTGCCTTTACATGCCAATGATTGTTGAGGCCACTGTGGCAATGCTTGCATGTGCAAGGCTTGGAGCAATTCACTCAGTTGTCTTTGGTGGGTTTTCTCCAGATGCATTAAGAGATAGAATCCTTGATAGCGAATGTAAACTAGTTATCACTGCAGATGAGGGGGTTCGTGGAGGTAAATCTATACCTTTAAAGGCTAATGTTGATAAGGCCGTAATAGAGTGTGACTGTGTTGAAAATATTGTAGTTGTTCAAAGGACCGGAAATGAGATTGGATGGTCTGATAGAGATGTTTGGTATCATGAGCTAGTTAAGGACGCTTCGCCAAGTTTTCCTTGCGAGATGTTTGATGCTGAGACGCCTCTATTTATCCTTTACACTTCCGGTTCAACTGGGAAACCTAAAGGGGTTCTTCATACATCAGGTGGCTACTTGTTGTATGCAGCGATGACACATAAATATACTTTTGATTATCAAGAAGGTGATATTTACTGGTGTACGGCAGATGTGGGCTGGGTTACTGGCCACTCCTATATTGTTTATGGACCACTTGCCAATGGCGCAACCTCACTGATGTTTGAAGGGGTTCCAAACTATCCCGATGCATCAAGATTTTGGCAGGTAGTTGATAAGCACAAAGTGAATATTTTTTATACAGCGCCTACCGCTATAAGGGCTTTGATGGGAGCAGGAAATGAGCTTGTTCAAAACACCTCTAGATCAAGCTTAAAGATTTTGGGAACTGTTGGTGAGCCTATCAATCCAGAGGCTTGGGAGTGGTACTATAAGATTGTTGGTGAGGAGCGATGTCCGGTAGTTGATACCTGGTGGCAAACTGAAACAGGAGGTCATATGATTACTCCTATGCCTTTTGCTACAGCTCTTAAACCTGGCTCAGCCACTCAACCTTTTTTTGGAGTTGAGCCGCAAGTTTTAACTGAGGGTGGAGAAGTGCTTGAGGGCGAGGCCTCAGGTGTTCTGGTTCTAGCTAGATCTTGGCCTGGACAAATGAGAACTCTCTATAACAATCATGAACGCTTCATGGAGGCATACTTTTCAACATTTCCTGGAAAATATTTTGCTGGTGATGGCGTAAGACGAGATGCTGACGGTTATTATTGGATTACAGGAAGAGTGGACGATGTGCTCAACATTTCTGGTCACAGACTCGGAACGGCTGAAATAGAATCAGCGCTCGTGCTTCATAGTGATGTAAGCGAGGCTGCAGTCGTTGGCATGCCTCATGAAATAAAGGGCCAAGGTATCTATGCATATGTTTCTCTGATGAGTGGAGTCGAGGGAACTGAGGACTTGAAAAGAGACCTTGTTGCACTAGTCAGAAAAGAAATTGGCCCTATTGCAACTGTCGACAAGATTCAATTTGCTCAAGGTTTGCCTAAGACAAGATCGGGAAAAATTATGAGGCGCATTCTACGGAAGATTGCAGAAGACGATTATGCTGAGTTGGGGGATACATCGACACTAGCAGAGCCTGGCGTTGTAGAGGATTTAATTTCTAATAGAATCCAATAGAAACAATATTTTAATTAAGTAAAACAATGAACGCACTTCTTTATTTCGCCGTCCTTTTGGCTTGGGGTTCGTCTTGGTTTGCAATTAGTTTTCAATTGGGAGAAGTTGCTCCACAAGTTTCGATTGTGTGGCGTTTTTTATTGGCATCATTCCTTCTTTTTGCTTGGTGTCATATAAAGGGGTTGAGGCTCACTTTTCCTTGGCAGGATCATGCAAGTTGGGTGATGCTAGGCATTTTTCTATTTTGTGTTAACTATATCTGTGCCTATTTTGGCACCTTTTATCTTGCTTCAGGTTTAGTTTGTCTTATTTTTTCAACGCTCACTTTATTTACCGTTTTTAATGGCTTTATTTTTTTTAAAATACCGATTAGATTTCCAATATTGATTGGAGCAGTAGTCGGTATTTTGGGCCTCTCAATTATTTTCTCAAATGAAATTAGTAATACAGAGTGGTCATTAAACTCTGGAGTAGTGAAAGGCTTTATTTGGATGCTGATGGCAACCTTTTTTGCTTCGATTGGAATGCTCTTATCTGGTCAATTTCAAGCCCGTAAAATGCCTTTGGTTCAGAGTAATGCTTTTAGTATGCTTTATGGCTCAATTATTCTTATTGTCTATATCAGTCTGAGTGATGTTAGTTTTAGCTTCGATACGAGCCATAGCTATGTTCTATCACTGATTTATCTTTCAGTTGTAGCATCAGCGATTGGCTTTGGAGTCTATCTAAAGCTTGTTGGAAATATTGGTGCAGACAAGGCCTCCTATGTCAATATTTTTACACCAACTATTGCTCTACTTTTATCAACGCTATTTGAAAATTATCAGTGGAGTTTGATCGGTTTAATGGGGGTATTATTAATCATAGTAGGGAATGTAATCGTTCTCTATGCAAAGCCAGTCAATTAGTTAATTTGAAATTAAATGGAGCAAATGATGGATGTAAAAACTGCTTTATCAAAACGAAAATCTACTAGAGCCTTTTTAAATAAAGAGGTCTCAATTGAAACAATCAACAAAATTATTGAGCAATCCAAAACAGCTCCATCTGGAGTAAACACTCAGCCATGGGAGATTGCTGTTTTAACTGGCGAGAGTAAAGATAAACTCTGTAACAAGTTTGAGATGGCTTTTCGCAGTGGCCAAAAAGGGTCAATGGATTACAAATATTATCCTGTCGAGTGGAAGGGTGAATATAAAGCAAGAAGAAAGGAGTGTGGTTTATTGCTCTATTCAACGTTAGATATAAAAAGAGAGGATAAGGAAAAACAAATCAATCAGTGGGCCTTAAATTATCAGGCCTTTAATGCCCCCGTTATCCTCCTTTTTTTTATTGATAAAACTATGGAAAAAGGCTCGTTTATGGATTATGGCATGTTTCTTCAATCCATCATGCTATCAGCGGTTGAATATGGTTTGGCAACCTGTCCTCAAGCAGCCTTAGGAGAGTATCCCGATATTGTGCGTCAAGAGCTCCCAGAGTATAAAGATAAGCTTGTGCTATGTGGTCTGGCGTTAGGATATGAAGATAAAAATCATATCGTTAATTCATACAGAACAACTAGGGAGAGTCTAAATAAATTCGTAAATTATTACTCTTAAAGAAAATTTAAAGCTGCTCTTCTAGCAGCTCTAGTTCAAATTGACTTAACTCGAGCTCAATTAGAGTATTTGCTAATTCATCTCTTAAAGATTTAATCTCTTTTTCATTGGCTGAATTTATTGAGTCACTTTGAATTAATTTCGTTTCAATTTCATCATGCTTTTGCTGAATTGAAAATATTTGGTCTTCAAGAACCTTGACTTTGCTAGATGAAAGGATGAGTTTTTTACTGGTCCTCTTTAATTCATCAAGAGTGCTTATTAATTGACTATCGAGCTCCTCAAGTTGCGACTCAAGGTTAGAAATATCCGATTTATATTCATCAATTTCATTTGAGTTGTCAACAGTGATAATAATGGGTTCGGGTTTTTCAGCATTAAATTGAGAATAGGAATAACCGATAAAGAAAACTAGAACAATAGAAATTAAATAGAAGACAATTTTTTGGTTCATTTTTCTCTATTTCCAAAAGTTTATAGCGCTATTCCCCAATCCATTTTGCTGCATCTTTTGCGTAGTAAGTGAGTATAGCATCAGCCCCTGCTCTCTTAAAACATAAAAGGGTTTCAAGAACGGTAGATTTCTCATCAATCCATTTATTCTGGCTGGCAGCTTTCAACATAGCATACTCACCGCTGACGTGGTAAGCAAACGTTGGAACGCCAAAAACCTGTTTTACATTTGAGACAATATCAAGGTAGGGTAGCCCAGGTTTTATCATGACCATATCAGCACCTTCACTAATATCAAGCTCTACTTCACGAATCGCCTCATTTGAATTGCCTGGATCCATTTGATAAGTTTTTTTATCAGATTTTCCAAGGTTTGAAGAGGAGCCGACGGCCTCCCTAAATGGGCCATAGAATGAAGAAGCATACTTTGCAGCATAAGAGAGTATGTTTGTATGAATAAATCCTGATTCCTCCAAGGCATTTCTAATTGCACCAATTCTTCCATCCATCATGTCAGATGGAGCAACAATATCTGCACCTGCCTCAGCATGTGAGAGGGACTGCTTAATAAGGACGTTAACGGTTTCATCATTCAGTACATATCCATTAGAATCAATTAAACCATCCTGACCATGACTGGTATAAGGATCAAGAGCAACATCGGTGATAACTGCAAGCTCTGGAAAGCTTCTTTTAAGAGACTTAACCGCTCTTTGGATTAGGCCATCTGGATTGAAGGACTCTTCAGCTTCCTCGGTTTTCTTATCCGAACCGATGACTGGAAACAATGCTATTGCCTGTATTTTTAAATCAATAATTTCTTTTGCTTCGACCAGTAATTGATCAATGCTAACCCTTTCGATTCCTGGCATAGATTCAATTTTTTCTCTTTTATTTTCACCTTCGATTATAAATAAAGGGTAAATTAAATCATTAGCACTCAGAGAGCTTTCTCGAACTAAAGAACGATTAAATTTTTGTTTTCTCAATCTTCTTGGTCGATGAGTTAAAATGGACATTTTGATTCCTAAAGTAACATTAACCAAATTATACAATAATGAAGCAATCATCCGACACACTTACTAGTTTATCAAGCGTTAACAAGGCATTTATAGAGCCTTTCCCGAACTCAACAAAAGTTTATGCTAAAGGTTCTAGGGACGATATTTTGGTTCCGATGAGACGAATAGAGCTCACTGATACGATAGGTGACCTTGCTGAAAAAAATGATCCAGTACATGTTTATGATACTTCAGGGCCTTATACAGATCCTAATAAAACAATAAGCTATAGAAAAGGGATTGACTCAATCAGAGGTAATTGGATTGAGGAGAGAGGGGATACTGAGATACTGGATGGTGTAAGCTCTAAGTTTTCAAATGAAAGACTTAACAATAAAGAACTTGATGAGCTGAGGTTTGAGCATTTGAGGGCGCCAAGAAAGGCCAAAAAAGATAAAAATGTGACTCAGATGCATTATGCAAGAAAAGGCATTATTACGCCTGAGATGGAATATATCGCTATAAGAGAGAATTGTCTCTGGCAGGAATACCAAGATCAAATCGGACAGCATCAAGGTGAAAGCTTTGGCGCCGCCACTCCAAAAATTATCACGCCAGAATTTGTTCGAGACGAGGTCGCTAGGGGCCGTGCAGTAATTCCAAGCAATATTAATCATCCAGAGACTGAGCCAATGATTATTGGAAGGAACTTTTTGGTGAAGATTAATGGAAATATTGGTAATTCAGCACTCGGCTCTTCGATAGACGAAGAGGTAGGGAAAATGGTCTGGGGGGTTCGCTGGGGTGCTGATACAATTATGGATCTTTCCACAGGTAAAAATATTCATGAGACTAGAGAGTGGATTATTCGTAACTCTCCAGTCCCAGTTGGAACTGTTCCAATCTATCAAGCACTTGAAAAAGTTAAAGGTATAGCTGAAGATTTGACCTGGGAGATTTTCAGGGATACCCTTATTGAGCAAGCCGAGCAGGGCGTTGACTACTTTACGATTCATGCTGGCGTTAGACTCAAGTACGTTCCACTGACCATGGATAGGGTAACCGGAATAGTATCTAGAGGTGGCTCGATAATGGCTAAGTGGTGTCTTGCACATCACACTGAGAGTTTTCTTTATACTCATTTTGAAGACATTTGTGAAATTATGAAGGCTTACGATGTCACATTCTCGCTCGGAGATGGCCTAAGACCTGGCTCAATTGCTGATGCGAATGATGCAGCTCAGTATGGAGAGCTTGAAACCTTGGGCGAGCTGACAAAAATTGCCTGGAAGCACGATGTTCAAACCTTTATTGAGGGGCCTGGGCACGTTCCAATGCACATGATTAAGGATAACATGGAGAAGCAGCTTAAAGAGTGTGGTGAAGCGCCTTTCTACACTTTAGGGCCGCTTACGACTGACATTGCACCAGGATATGATCACATTACCTCTGCAATCGGAGCAGCGCAAATTGGATGGTACGGCTGCGCTATGCTGTGTTATGTAACTCCAAAGGAGCATCTTGGTCTTCCAAACCAGGATGATGTTAAAACTGGAATTATTTCATACAAAATTGCAGCCCATGCAGCTGACCTGGCAAAAGGACATCCTGGAGCACAGATTAGGGACAACGCACTCTCAAAAGCAAGATTTGAATTCAGATGGGAGGATCAATTTAACCTAGCACTTGACCCTGATACTGCAAGAAGTTTTCATGATGAGACGCTTCCAAAACAAGCAGCTAAAACAGCCCACTTTTGCTCAATGTGTGGTCCTAAGTTCTGCTCAATGAAAATTTCTCAAGATATAAAAGGTTTGGATAATGATGCCATTGATAAGATCCAAGAGATCCAAATAGAGATGGACAAAAAGTCTGAAGAGTTTCTTAAAAATGATAGCGAGATTTATCTTAAGCAGGGCGCTTAAATAGATTTTGCTTAAGCTTTGATGTAGGGCTTAATTGCTCTCAAGACATTCTTTACCGCACCTTGATTATCTTCAAAGACTTTTCTTGCGTTAGCGCCAAGCATGCTTCTTCTTGCTTCATTAGACATCAGTTCAGTAATGGTCATCATTAGCTCATCAGCATTCGCCACTTGAATGGCTGCATCATTTTCTAAAAGCTGTTTAGAGATCTCCTCAAAGTTATAAACACTTGGTCCAAAAATAATAGGCCTTGACAATGAGGCAGCTTCAAGCATATTTTGACATCCGTTTTCTGTAAGACTACCTCCTATAAAAGCAATATCACAGATAGAGTAATACGCCATCATCTCACCCATAGAGTCTCCAATAAGAACTTCTATATCTTGACCGCATTTTTCACCTTGCGATTTTCTTTTTACTTTGAGACCAGCATTTATAGCAATATTAGTAGCCTCCTCAAATCTCTCTGGGTGCCTTGGAACAATGAGAAGAAGTGAGTTGAATTGACTCTTATACTTGAGATAACTCTCAATAATCAATTGCTCTTCACCAGCCCTAGTGCTTGCAAAAACAACTACACTTCTTTTATCAGTTATTTCTTTCAAGGATTTGATTAAATCGACATCTATTGAATCATTCATATCAAATTTAAGACTCCCAGTAGTCATTAAATTTTCTTTATCAGCGCCTAACTTGATTAAGCGTTCAGATGAAAATGTGTTTTGAGAGCAGATTAAGGTGAGCTTTTTGAGAGAATCGCTGACTAATTTTTGTGAAAATTTTTGATAGTTATGAAATGATTTTTCTGATAATCGAGCATTGACAAGAGCAGTAGGAATATTTTTTCTGTGTAATAGAGAGATTAAGTTAGGCCAAATTTCGGTCTCCATCAGAATGCAAATCTGCGGTTTGATATTATTGATAAAAGATCTCATTATTAACGCAGAATCGAAAGGAAAAAAACAATGAGAAACTTTGTCTTTGTAGTGGTTTTTTGCGGCTAATGAGCCAGTTATAGTTGTCGTAGAGATAACAATTTTATGTGTTGGATATTTATCTAGAAACTCATCAACCAAAGGCTTAGAAGCGTTAAACTCTCCAACAGAAACGCAATGAATCCATATGATTTTGCCTGATATTTTTTGTACGAGTCCGAGCTGATTTTTTAGCTTAACTTTCCATGATGGGTCATGCGAATCTTTAAGAAGTATCTTTAAAAGAGCAAATGGAATACTAAGCCAAATAATCAAAGAGTATAGGAATCTATTCATTCAGTGATGCGATTAGATAATTTTTTTTGAATATTCATATAGTTAAATACTTCGATTATCTTCTAAAGGGCTTATGAAAGGCAAAAAAGGTATAATACTCCGCTGATATTATAGCTTTATCGTATAACTTTCATCACATCTATTTTTCTTGGAATGTTTCGTTATTATGATTTTGTCTAGAATTTTTTTACATTTTTATCAATTATGAAATTTGTCGATTCTGCGAGTGTAGTTGTTGAGGCCGGTAAAGGTGGTGCAGGATGCCTTAGTTTTCGTCGAGAAAAATATATACCTGACGGTGGCCCTGATGGAGGAGATGGTGGCGACGGTGGAAGTGTATATTTTAGAGGTCAGGAGGGCCTTAATACCCTAAGTGAGTTTAGATACAATCGACTCTTCAGGGCCAAGAATGGTCAGCCTGGAATGGGAAGAGATCGAAGAGGGAAGTCTGCAGATGACTTGTATGTTGAGGTTCCTTTAGGCACAAAGATTATTGACCTTTCAACAGACGAGGTGATTGGAGAAATAACCCTTCATGATCAAAGCTTGCTTGTTGCTAAGGGTGGTTTTCACGGTCTCGGGAACGCGAGATTTAAATCCTCAGTGAACCGCGCTCCAAGACAAACTTCTCCTGGCACTCCAGGTGAATCAAGAGAGCTTGCCTTGGAATTAAATATTATGGCTGATGTGGGGCTTTTGGGTATGCCAAATGCTGGAAAATCAAGCCTCATAAGACAAATCTCTGGGGCAAGACCTAAAGTTGCTGACTATCCATTCACAACGCTTTACCCAAGCTTAGGGGTTGTAAAGGCAGGGAGTAACCATTTCGTGATGGCAGATATTCCAGGTCTATTAGAAAAAGCAAGTGAAGGGGTCGGCCTTGGTTTTGAGTTTTTAAAACATCTTTCGAGAGCTAGAGCTCTTTTGCATGTGATTGATATTCTTCCAGCAGATGGCTCTGACCCTGTCTCTAATTATTTAACTATTGAGTCTGAATTAAAAAAGTTTGATGACGAGCTTTACAAAAAACCTAGATATGTTGCTATCAATAAAATCGACTTAATTGATGATAAAGAAAGAGATAAAACAATTAAAGATTTTCTTAAAAAGATTAAATATAAAGGAAATGCGTTTAACATATCTGCATTGAATGGAATGGGCTGTAAAACGCTAATTTTCGGCTTATATGACTTGATAGAGAAAAAAAATGAAGAATAAGTGCTGGGTTGTAAAAATTGGATCAGCTCTCTTAACGAATAACGGAAAGGGAATTGACAAAGGCTTGATTTCGAAATGGGTGGAGCAGATTGTTGAGCTGCAATCTCATCAGATAGATGTTGTACTGGTTTCAAGTGGATCGATTGTTGAAGGCATGAAGCGTTTGGGCTGGAAAGATAAACCCAGCGATATACATAAGCTTCAAGCGGCAGCAGCTGTAGGTCAAATGGGGCTAGTACAGGCCTATGAGTATTTATTTGCAAAGCATCAAGTTCAGACTGCCCAGGTGCTCTTAACTCGAGATAATCTATTAAATTCCAAGCATTATGATAATATTTCAGCAACCCTAACTAACCTCTTAGAGTTTGGAATTGTTCCAGTAATCAACGAAAATGATACGGTTGCTACAGAGGAGATTAAGTTTGGTGATAATGACACCTTGGCAGCGTTGGTCGCAAACTTTTTAGGTGCTGATAAACTCATCATACTAACTGATCAGCACGGCGTATTTGATGATGATCCAAGAAAGAATATTGAAGCCAAATTGATTGAGAAAATACATTTCAATGAAGAGAAATTGGAAAAGGTTGCTGGAAAAACTGGAGGTGCTCTAGGCTCTGGCGGAATGTACTCAAAGGTAATGGCAGCAAAACAAGCTGCAAAGTCAAATACGATCTCTCACATTGCTTGGGGTAGGGAAAAAGAGGTATTAACTAGGATTTATCAGGGTGAATATATAGGGACATTAATTCATTGCTAGCATATATTGGTTTAGGTTCAAATTTGCAGAATCCGAGGGCGCAAATTAAAAATGCTCTTAATTCTCTTCATCATACTGATGGAATAGAGGTTGTAGATGTTTCAAGTCTTTATGAGTCAAAACCACTCCTTGATATGCCTGGTCCAAATTACATCAATGCAGTTTGTAAAATCGATACCTCACTCAGTGCAATAGATTTATTAGATATTTGTCAGAGTATTGAGGACAATCAGAAAAGAATTAGAGAGGTAAAATGGGGTTCAAGAACCATTGATTTGGATATACTGCTCTATGAACAACAAGTAATTTCAAGTGATCGATTGTCTATCCCTCACCCTGAAATGATTGATCGAGCCTTTGTGATGGTTCCTTTGTGTGAAATTGACAAAGAAATAAATGTACCCCTTTTGGGGCCAGTTAAATCATTAATGGAAAGAATTAACAAGCTGGATGTAAAAAAAATATGAAGCATTCTGAGTTAAGTTTATTTAAAGAAAAGAGTCAAAAAATTACCTGCCTAACTGCCTATGATGCTTCGATGGCTAAAATTCTTGATCAGGCAGGGATTGACTCTATTTTGATTGGCGATTCTTTGGGTATGGTTGTTCAGGGAGGGGAAAATACACGTTCAGTATCAATGAACGATATGATTTATCACACCTCCATCGTTTCAGGTGCATGCAGCAATGCACTGATCATTGCTGACATGCCTTTCAATAGTTACAACAACCCCAAGGATGCCCTCAATAATGCTAAAGCTTTGATTAATGCCGGAGCTAGGATGGTTAAGCTTGAGGGTGGCAGTGAGCATACTGAAGTTATCAAAACACTAATTTCAAATAACATCAATGTTTTTGGGCATTTAGGACTTCAGCCTCAGTTAGTCGTTAGTTCAGATGATTATAGAGTTCAAGGAAGAGATGAAGATTCTGCTAAGACTATTATTAGTAATGCTATTCTGCTCGAGTCTCTAGGGGTCAGCGCCTTGGTGCTTGAGTGTATTCCTAGTGACCTGGCAAAAACAGTAAGCGAAAAATTAAAGATACCTACTGTTGGTATAGGTGCCGGTAGTGATTGCGACGGGCAAGTACTTGTGAGTTATGATATGTTAGGGATTACCAAAGGAAAACAACCGAGGTTTGTTCGAAATTTTCTCAATAACCAAAACTCAATTTCTGATGCAGTGGAGACATTTATTGCGGAGGTTAAAGAAGGGAATTTTCCCTCTCAAAGTGAGAGTTATTAATGAAGATTTTTGAAAAGAAGAAAGATCTTGAACTCTTTTTAGATACTTTAAGAGAAAAAGGTAACGACATTGCTTTTGTTCCAACTATGGGCGGTCTTCATGATGGACATCTTTCATTGGTAGATAAAGCAAAAGAGCTTGCCCAAATCGTTGTTGTCAGTATCTTTGTTAATCCAACTCAGTTTGCCAGAGGAGAAGATTTTGATGACTATCCAAATACCTTTGAGGCGGATAAATTGCTTTTGGAATCTAAAAATGTTGATGTACTGTTTCTTCCTTCGAAAGAAGAGATTTATCCCCATGGAACAAAATCTGATTATCAGGTAGGGGCTATTGGTCAAATACTCTGCGGCGCTTTTAGACCGACTCATTTTGATGGTGTTGCTCAGGTAGTTAAACGTTTTTTTGAAATTGTTGAGCCCAACTTCGCAGTCTTTGGTGAAAAGGATTATCAGCAGCTCCAAATAATTAAATCATTAGTTAAGAACCTGAATCTAAGTATTAATATTCAATCAATGCCTACCCAAAGAGAGCAAGATGGATTAGCAATGAGCACCAGAAATCAATATTTGAGTGACAGTAATAGAGAAATTGCACCGCTCTTTTATTCGGCATTGAAAGATGCTAAGAATGAAATTCTTGAGGGAAAGACTATATCTGATGCGATAAAAGATACTAAAAATAAGCTAAGCAAAAGTTTTGAAGTTGAATATTTAGAAGTACTAGATGCGAATAACCTTACACAAATCGAGACTAAAACCTCAGAAATTATTATAATATCTGCAATCAGGTTTGGTGGAACTCGCCTTATCGATAACCTTATATTTCGGAGAAAGAATGTTTAGTATTACTGAAGAAGCAGAAATCTATGTAGCAGATTTATTTGAACAGCAGGATGAAAAAGATTTGGGTCTAAAGGTGGATGTTGAAAAGGCTGGAACCCCGGTTGCAACAGTAACGTTTAACTTTTGCATCAAAAGCGATCTTCCAGACAGCTATCAAGAGTTTCCATATGTAGGATTTAGTGCTTTTATTGATGAATCCAATAACCAATATTTGAGTGATTCCCATGTCGCATTAAAGGTTGACGGAACCAATAAGAAATTAACGATTACTGCTCCCAACGCTAAAGGAGAGGCGCCAAAAGATGACGCCCCTTTAGAAGAGAAAGTCCTTTTTACTATTGTCACTGAAGTTAACCCTAGCTTGGCTTCTCATGGTGGATTTGTTGATCTTGTTGAGATTACTAAGAAGAATGAAGTTGTTCTCAATTTTGGAGGCGGGTGTCAGGGCTGTAGCTCAGTCAACTTGACACTCAAGGATGGAGTTGAAAAGCAACTCAAAGCGCTGTACCCTGAAATATCTGCTGTTCTTGATGCAACTGATCACTCCTATAAAGAAAACGCTTACATGTAGCTCCCTAGCAGTCTGATGCTAGATTAATTAAAGGGGGAAGAGTGGAAAATATAAGAGTTTATTCTCATCCTGCGTGTCTCTCAAAAGATAATGGCGAAGGCCACCCTGAAAGAAAAGAGCGTCTAGAATCCATACTTGATTCAATTCAAAGTATGGACGATATTTCTATTGATTTAAATGAAGCGCCAATAGCTCAATACTCAGATATCAATTTAGTTCATCCTCAGTCTTACCTTGAGGAGATGTTTTCTATGATTCCTGATGATGGTCTTGTAGGTGTTGAAAAGGAACCCTATGCAGATACACTGCTTTGTCCAAACTCTAAGGAGGCGATTCTTAGAGCTTGCGGCTCTGGAATAAGCGCCTCAAAAGACTTAATGGATGGAAAATCTAAGAGGATTTTTTGTGCAGTAAGGCCGCCCGGGCACCATGCTGAAACAAATAGAGTGAATGGTTTTTGCTTTATCAATAATGCCGCAGTAGCTGCCCGATTTTTGCAGTCTCAATACGACATTAATAGAGTTGCAATTATTGACTTTGACGTCCACCACGGCAATGGAACTCAAGAGATTTTTTATAATGATGATTCAGTTCTTTACGGTTCAATTCATCAGCATCCATTGTTTCCTGGGACTGGATTAGAGTCGGAAACCGGCGTAGGAAATATTTTTAATGCTCCGATTAGTGCTGGAACATCAAGTGAGGATTTTCTAAGAATCTTTAATGAAAGGATTCTAGTCAATGTCGATCTTTTTATGCCCGAAGTAATTATTATCTCAGCAGGCTTTGATGCTCATCAAAGAGACCCTTTGGCCGCCATCAATTTAAACTCTGATGACTACTTTACGATGACCCATGACATCGTTGAAATTGCAAATCGTCATAGCAAGGGAAGAGTCATTTCCTTTTTGGAGGGGGGTTATGATCTTTTAGCTCTAGCAGAGTCAATTCAATCTCACTTCAAAGGTCTCAGTATCTAATCATGATGAATGAGTTTGAACTTATCCAGAACTACTTCAACTGGGAGCACAACGAGCCAAGTATAGAGCTTGCAGTAGGCGATGATGCAGCTTTATTTAATCTTCTTCCTGGACATCAGCTGGTCACATCTACTGATACTCTAGTTGAGGGTGTTCACTTTTTTAAAGATGCATCACCTAGTGATATTGCCTATAAATCATTAGCAGTCAATTTAAGCGATATAGCGGCTATGGGCGCTAGTGCAAAATGTTTTACACTCTCGCTAACCATTCCTAAGCTGGATCATGAATGGTTAGAGAAGTTTTCATCCTCACTTAAAGAGTCTTCTAGATTATTTAATGTGCATTTAATTGGAGGAGATACAACAAAAGGGCCGCTCAATATTACTATAACTATGATGGGCTCGATTGAAATTGACAGCGCTATTAAAAGGTCTGGGGCAAAAGATGGGGATGATATTTATGTTAGTGGAGATCTTGGAACTGCGGCATTATGTCTAAAAAAAATTATTGATGGAGAGTCTCCCAATCTGAATGAATTGGAAAAGCTTCATAGGCCTGTTCCTCAATTAGAGTTAGGTTCAGCGCTAAAGCATGTTGCAAGTTCTTGTATTGATATTTCTGACGGACTTGAGCAGGATTTGTCTCATATCTTAAAAGCTTCTGATGTGGGCGCATCAATTGATGTTCTTAAATTGCCTTTAGATGAGTCGGTTACTGAATATGTAAAAAACACAAGTGATTGGTCATTGCCTCTGTGCGGCGGAGACGATTATGAGCTTTGTTTTACAGCAAATAAATCAAACAGAGATCAAATAAGATTGCTTTCAGAAAACCTTAAAACTAAAGTCACAAAGATTGGAGAAATCAATAGCTCAAAGGAGTTAAAGATAAATGGTTACGATGGACATAGTTCATCTTACCAGCACTTCTGATAATTCAAGATTTTGAGTATTTAATCAGAAAGGTTTAGATTTCTTTTCTTTCTTCTACAGTCTTGCAGTCGATACACTGATCTGCAGTTGGTCGAGCTTCCAGACGATTCAGCGCAATTTCAATGCCACAGGTCTTGCAGTAGCCGTAATCACCCATATCAATTAAGTGAAGCGTTTTGTCTATCTTGTTGATCAGTTTTCTCTCACGATCCCTTGTTCTTAATTCTAGAGCAAACTCTTCTTCAATAGTCGCCCTGTCATTAATATCAGCGACTGGAGTCGAGTCTTCCTGGATATGGTGAATAGTCGATTCTGCCTCAGAAACTAATTGCTCTCTCCAAACATTTAACTTGTGTATAAAGTGTTTTAGCTGACCAGATGACATGAACTCCTCACCTTTTTTAGGAATGTAGGCAGGAATTTCATCAAAGTTTGGATCTGTCATTAGAGTTAGTTTATTAAAAAAATGTAGTTTTTACCAAAAATTGCCTAAAATAGCAATGATTTTTGTCATTTAATCATACAATGAAATTTGAGAATTATAAAGGAGCTAAATGAGTGCACTAATTGACTTGGCTGATAACAGCGCAGTTTATGATGTAGCAAAAGTTTCAGCGCTCTCGATTGCCACCCAGCTATCAAAGAGGTTTCAGAATCAAATCTATTTGAAGCGGGAGGATGATCAGGTTATTCACTCCTTCAAGCTTCGGGGAGCTTATCAAAAAATGAGCTCAATGAGTGATGAGCAGAAAAGCAAAGGCGTCATCGCGTCATCAGCTGGAAACCATGCTCAGGGAGTTGCCCTCGGTGCAAGCAAACTCAATATAAAGGCAATCATCGTCATGCCCACAAGCACTCCTGAAATCAAAGTTCAGGCTGTAGAGCAGCTGGGTGCTGAGGTCGTTTTGCACGGCGACGTTTATGACGATGCTTTTCATCATGCTAAAAAGTTAGAGTCTGAGCAAGATCTTTGCTTTATAAGCCCTTATGATGATTTTGAGGTGATAGCAGGCCAAGCAACCGTTGCCAAAGAGGTATTATCTCAGCTCGAGGAAATTGACTATGTGTTTGCTCCAGTTGGCGGAGGCGGTTTAATTTCTGGAATGGCGAGTTACATCAAGCATTATGCACCCCACATCAAAGTTATTGGGGTTGAGCCGGTCGACTCACCTACCCTTTACAAAGCTTTAGAGGCTAATGAGAGAGTCGTTCTTGATGATGTTGGAAGGTTTGCTGATGGCGTTGCAGTTAAGCAAATTGGCGCGCTTCCCTTTGAAATAGCCAAAGATTCTGTCGATGACGTTGTTTTGGTCAGTAATGATGAAATGTGTGCTGCGATTAAAGATATTTATGAGGACGTTCGTTCTGTATCCGAGCCCGCTGGAGCTCTATCAACTGCGGGAGTTAAAAAATACATCTTGGAGCATGGGCTTAAAGATAAAAATATTGTCTCAGTAGTATCTGGAGCAAATGTCAACTTTGATAGGCTCAGATATATTGCAGAAAGGGCCGACCTGGGAGAGCTCAATGAGGCCATAGTTGCGGTAACGATCCCGGAAGAGCCAGGGAGTTTTCTCAGGTTTTGTGAGATGCTTGATAATTCCTCAATCACTGAGTTTAACTATCGCTATGCTGCTAGGAAGGATGCGCACATTTTTGTTGGCATCAAGCTAACCAGTGGCGAGAGTGAAAAGCAAGCTCTAATATCAAGGCTCAGTAAGTCCTTTGAGGTAATGGATATGAGCGATAATTCGATGGCCAAAACGCACATCAGGTATATGGTCGGTGGTCATGCCAACGCGGAAAACGAAGTCATCTACCGGTTTGAATTTCCAGAGAGGCCAGGGGCACTATTAAATTTTCTAAAAAAAGTCAAAACAAAATGGAATATTTCCCTGTTCCATTACCGTAATCATGGTGCTGATTTTGGTAGGGTTTTAATTGGCCTTCAGGTGGACGATGTATCAGACCTAGAGTCTAGGTTTGATGAAATTGGTTATTATTACCAAAACGAAACTGACAACAAAGCCTATCAGTACTTCCTTTAAAAAAATCACCCAAAGAGAGATTGAGTCAGTTTTTCTATTGGAAGCTGAGAGTTCAGAAAATCCTTGGACGAAAAACCAGCTCTCTGCAAGCGTTTCTAATCCAAATAATCTTTGCTATGCTCTTTTAGTCAATTCAAAAATCGTTGGATATATCGTTGCAATGTTAGCAGTTGATAGTGCTGATATTCTTAATGTAGCCGTTCACAAAGACTTCAAGAGAAATGGTTACGGGTCAAGCTTAATTTCTCATTTATCAGAGGAGCTTTATTGTAGAAATATTAAAACCATTTTTCTAGAGGTTAGAAGAGGAAATCTTGCAGCTATATCATTATATTTAAGTCTTGGTTTTGAGGAGATTTCTTTAAGAAAAAATTACTATTCGAAAAACTCAAATGGATTATCAATAAAAGAAGACGGTATAATAATGCGTCTAGAAATATCAACTTAAATTAATTTAAAAATGACCTATAAAAACATTACTGTGCCCAGTGAAGGCAAACCAATCACAATTGAAAACAACGCACTCAAAGTTCCAAATAACCCAATTATTACTTACATAGAGGGCGATGGCATTGGTATCGATATTACTCCTGTCATGCTAGATGTCGTTAATACTGCAGTTAAAAAAGCTTACGGCGGCGAGAGAGAAATACATTGGATGGAAATTTATGCCGGTGAGAAAGCCGACAGTATTTATGGAGAATACTTGCCAGAAGAGACAGTTGAGGCAATTAAAGAGTTTTCGGTTTCTATTAAGGGTCCATTAACGACTCCTGTGGGCGGTGGAATGAGGTCACTTAATGTTGCTATCAGGCAGATTCTTGATCTTTATGTTTGCCAAAGACCTGTTCAGTATTTCGATGGCACTCCTTCACCTGTAAGGCACCCCGAGAAAGTTGATATGGTGATCTTCAGAGAGAATTCAGAAGACATCTATGCGGGCATAGAGTTCCCTAAAGGTTCAAAAGAAGTAGAAAAAGTCATTGACTTTCTTCAGAATGAGATGGGAGCAACAAAGATTCGATTTCCTGAGACTTCAGGAATTGGCATTAAGCCTGTTTCGACTGAGGGTACAACCAGACTTGTAAGAGCAGCAATTCAGTACGCAATTGATAATGATAAGCCTTCTGTTACTCTTGTTCACAAGGGCAATATTATGAAGTTTACTGAGGGTCTATTTAGAGATACAGGTTACCAATTGGCTAAAGATGAATTTGGCGCAAAGGAGATAGATGGCGGTCCATGGTGCAGCTTTACAAATCCAAAAACTGGCAAAGAGATTGTGATTAATGACTCAATCGCTGACGCCTTCTTGCAGCAAATTTTACTTCGACCATCAGAGTACTCAGTAATTGCAACCTTGAACCTCAACGGAGACTATGTTTCTGATGCTTTGGCTGCTCAAGTAGGCGGTATTGGTATCGCCCCTGGAGCTAACCTTTCTGATAGTGTTGGTGTATTTGAGGCAACTCACGGTACTGCTCCTGGATACGCCGGCAAAGACAAGGTTAACCCATCCTCACTGATACTCTCTGCCGAAATGATGCTGAGACATATGGGTTGGACGGAGGCTGCTGACCTAATCGTTAATGCCATGTCAAAAACTATCAAAAATAAGACGGTGACTTATGACCTTGAAAGGTTAATAGATGACGCCACTTTGCTCTCTTGCAGTGAGTTTGGAAAGGCATTGGAAGATTCAATAAATTGAGTCAAAAACGATAAAGATATTTAGAGGCTATAAAAGCAAAGATTTGATTGACTCAAAATTCATAGCTCGTTATAATCTCTCGCTATTCCCTGATAGCTCAGTTGGTAGAGCAACGGACTGTTAATCCGTTTGTCCCTGGTTCGAGCCCAGGTCAGGGAGCCATTTTCCTCATTAAAGACATCTTCGGATGTCTTTTTTGTAAGTATAGATTTCAATGATGATTACTTATCAAGCACTTGCAAAGTTCGCCTCGAGATTCATGTCCAAATCGAGAGTCATGAAGATTGGATTTAATCTTTCTCCTATGTATCGAAGAACTTCTGCGAAGGTCATTTTTATTTCAGATGATTTCTCAAATATTAAAATCAAACTGCCATTCAGCTATAAGAATGCGAACTACGTGAATACTATATTTGGTGGCAGTATGTTCTCATCAGTAGACCCATTCCCAATGACGCAGCTGATGAACTTGATTGGGGATGACTATGTTGTCTGGGATAAGGCTGCCGAAATATTTTTTAGAAGGCCTGCAAGGGAAGATCTTTATGCTGAATTTACCTATACCCCTGAAGAGCTAGAGGAGATAAAGCAAAAAGCAAAGGATAGTAATGAATTTGAAATTACTAAAACCACTCATTTAACCAATAAAGATAAAAGTATCGTCTATTGTGAGGTTCGCAAAAAAGTCTACATTGCTAACAAAGCCTTTTTCAAAGAAAAGCGCTCAAAGAAAAAAGATTAAGGGATTTTCTCTAATTATCTAATAGATATAACAAATGGTTGGTGATCTGAAGCGTCAGTCTCCTCATTAACCATCATGCTATCAATATTGTTTTTAAGATTAGAGCTGATAAATGCAAAGTCTCTGCAATGAGCTCCTTCAGGCCACTGTTTCTTGTCAAAGATTCCACAGGTAGGCGCATGCTCAGCTTCTGGATTTAAATAACTCCAAACGTCAATGAGAACCTCCTGTTCTTGACTTTCATTTGTAAGAAGATCATATTCTTTGGATTCCAGTTCAAAGTTGAAGTCCCCGCAAATAATAAATTTACTAGACCTTTCAAGTTTGGCATAAGGCCCAGGCTCCTGAATTGTTGCAGGATGAATCGATAATTTTTCGATATCATTTTTAATATCAAGAATGCGCTTTACTTGTTCGAAGCGTTGATTTTGAGATCCATACTCTAAATGAGTAGTCATGACGCAGATTGGAAATAACTGAGTTTTTACTGTTACCTCTGAGACCTGTCTTGGCATATGTCTAAAACTACTATCAGTTGGCTGAGGAAGAGAGTGATTAAAACTAGATAAAACGGGTAACTTTGAAAGTATGATGTTTCCAAACTGTTCTCTTTCAGACTCGCCAGATCTTAAAACATCATACGCAGGCCCAAAAAATGGTGTGTAACCCTGAAATAATTTAGATAGTTGCTTGAGTTGATCGGGCTGGGTTCCATCCTTGAGTTTGCAATTTCGGGATACTTCCTGAAGACAAATAACATCAGGGGTTGACATATTAAAGATAGTATCTGCAATTCTTTCGAGAGAGATAATTCCATCGACACCCTCTCCATTTTGTATATTCCAACTGAGGACTTGAATCATTTGATTCCAGCTTGCATGAATGACTGAACGAACTGTTTTTGAAATATCAAGAAAGCAATGAGAAGGGGTGCAACTGACATTAGGGTGGCTGCTGATAAGATTGACCATTCAACACCAGACTCTGGTGCAGCAAAAATACCAAGGCCCACAGTTAGTGGCCTTGTTTCAACTGAATTTGAGATGATCAGTGGCCACAAAAAGTTATTCCAGTGATGGCTGACAGAAACTAGAGAAAATGCAATATAAGTAGGCGTTGCGAGAGGAACATAAACCTTCCATAATATACCCATAGTGCTACACCCCTCAAGTTCCGCCGCATCCTCTAATTCTTTTGGAATCGATTTAAATGCTTGACGCAATAGGAAGATACAAAACGCACTAGCTATGTAAGGTAGCCCCATGCCAGAAATTGTATCCACTAAGCTTAATTTTGACAGTGTAACATAGTTTTGAACGATTAATATTTCAGGCGTTATCATTAATTGAACTAAAACTAGAGCAAAAGCAACATTGGCACCTGTAAACTTAAAGCGAACAAAGGCATACGCTGCTAATGTTGAAATTAAGAGCTGTCCAGGCAAAATGAATGAAACCAGCAAAAAAGTGTTTAGACTGAATCTGGCAAATGGAGCCTGACTCCATGCCTCTCTAAAATTATCAAGTGTTAGTGGTGAAAAAATATCGAAATGCATCGCATCACTACTAGAGTGAAATGCAGCCCAAAAAGCGTACAGCAACGGGAGAATCCAAAATCCAGCTAGGATATATGCGCCTATGAGCTCAACACTTGTTTGTATTCGGTTTCTATATGTCATCGGTAATGAGTTCGTCTATCTAAAAAGAAAAATTGTGCTAATGCAGTTAGTGCAAGTAGAGCCAATAAAAATATGGTTAAAGCGGATGCATAAGAGATGTCTAAAAATGAGAAAGCGGTCTCATAGATATAATAAAGGATTAGATTGCTGGCATTATCAGGCCCGCCTTTCGTTAATACGAATAAATGATCAACAAGCTTAAACGAATTAAGAAAAGCATTAATCAAAACGAATAATGTTGTTGGAAGGAGCAAAGGGAACTGGATGCGCCAAAAATAATTCCAACGAGAGGAGCCCTCTAGCTTTGATGCTTCCTCAAGTTCAGGCGAGATAGTTTGCAGTCCTGCTAAATAAAAGACCATAAATAACCCGGCCTCCTTCCAGACAGTCATCACTATGATGGATGGAAGAACAGTTGATGGATCTCCTAACCAATTATTACCTTCAAAACCAAAGATTTCGAGTACTTTATCTATCAGCCCAATGTCTGGTGCGTAGAAAAATAGCCAAATATTGGCAACAGCAATCATCGGCAGCATGGTTGGTGTAAAGTAAGCCATTCTGAGTAACCCTCTTCCTGGAATCGCTTTATTGACAATCAGAGCCATAATAATTGCTATACCAATAGAGGTTGGAATAGTTCCAACTGCAAGCCACATATTGTTTACGAAAACTTTCCAAAATATGGGGTCACTAAACATGCTTTCATAGGCCTCAACTCCAGAGAATCTTCTTGGCCTTAAAACTGACTTATTGGTATATAAACTTTGAAAAAAAGTTGTTATCCGAATTAACGGTAAGGTTTTAAAATACGCTCAGCAGCGGCTTGCGCCTCTGAAAGAGCTTCTTTTGGAGTTTTACTTCCAACAAGTGCGGCTTGGATTGCATCATTCAATCCTTTTTTAACACGACTTGTTTGGTAAGTTGAAAACTCAGCTGTAGCATACGCTAATTGATCACGAGCAACTGCCGCTGGTGGGAATTCTGCTACATAAGACGATAAAGAATCAGTCTCATATGCAGCCGGACTAACTCCCATGTATCCAGTAGCTATTGACCAATTTGCTGCCTGTTGAGGTGAAGTCATAAACTTAATTAGCTTCATAGAAGCTTCACGCTCTTCTGCAGTAGTATCCTTAAAGATGTAGAAGTTACCGCCACCTGTAGGCGTTCCACGACGTTTTCCAGCTGGAAGCATTGCAACTCCAAAATCAAAGTTAGCATTGTTCTTAACAGTAGTTAAGTTTCCAGTAGAGTGCCACATCATTGCAGTTTTGCCTTCTAGGAAGTTTTGACGAAGCGTACCCCACTCAATTGTGCCTTCAGGCATAATCTTGTGCTCAGAGCCCATAGCTTTCCATACTTCTAAAGCTTCAACTACATCAGGATGATCAAAGTTAGTCTGATCACCACTTGTCATTAGTGTTTGACCGTTTTGCATAGCCAGTGCACCAAACATCCAGTATGGGTAACCTGTTGATGGAATCATAAGTCCCCACTGCGAGCCGTCATCTTTAGTTAACGCTTTAGCTGCAGCAATAAGTCCACCCCAAGTTGCTGGAGGTGTCTCTGGGTCTAGGCCAGCTTCACGATAGGCATCTTTGTTATAGTACATAACAATAGTTGAGCGCTGGAAAGGGATACCCCAAGTTTTACCAGCTGCAATTCCATTTTCCATTAGTGATGGATAAAAAGAATTCAACCATGCTCTTTCTTCAGCTGTTGAAACAACATCATCAAAAGGAACAATTGCATCAAGTTCACGAAGTTCATGAACGTCAATTGAGAACATCACTGATAACTGAGCAGGCTTTCCACTCTCAAGAGCTGCAAGAGCTTTAATTCTTGTGTCATCATAGTTACCAGAGTAAATCGCATTAACTTGAATGTCAGGGTTTTCTGCCATAAAGTCTGCAACTATCGAATCAACGGCTTGTGTTAGTTTGCCGCCGACAGCGATAGGGTAGTACATTGTTAATTCCGTTTTTGCAATAGCAGCACTTGAAATCATTGATATACCAAGTGCAACAGTTAAGCAATAGGAAATTTTGGTAAACATTTTTTTCATTTCTTTCTCCTATTTAATCGTAGTGTTAAACATTTGTTATTGATAAGCGCTCCTACGACTTTAAGCGCTGATCATTTTTATCAAACAAATACATATCATCTAAGTTCCAGCTAACGCATAGCTCGTCTCCTAGTTGAATTTTTGGCTGCCTAGGCTCACGAAGAAAAAAGTCTTTTTCCTGATGAGTCAGCTTAAATACAGTTTCACCTCCGAAGTAGTCAATACTTTTAACAGTAGCTGGTAGGCCTTTTTTTGAAAACATTAGATGTTCAGGCCTTACACCAATATTTTTAATACTGCTTGACTCAAGAGCAGATTTTATTTTTGAGTCTAAAGTTGAGGTATCGATATCATTTAAATTAAGGACATTCATTGGGGGCAATCCAATGAATTGAGCACTAAAGACACTATTGGGTGAATTGTAAATTTCTTCTGGGGCGCCTACTTGGACAATTTCACCCAATCTTAGAAGAATAATTTGGTCTGCCATAGACATGGCTTCAACCTGGTCGTGAGTTACATAAACCACAGTTAATCCTAGTCTCTTTTGGAGGTCACGTATTTCATCACGCATCTCTGCGCGTAGTTTTGAGTCTAGGTTTGATAAGGGTTCATCCATCAGGCAGACTGTTTGGTCAGAGACAATCGAGCGAGCTAAAGCTACCCTTTGTCGCTGGCCACCAGAGAGGTTGGCAGGTTTTCGGTCTAGTAGTTCAGTTAGGCCAACAACTCTAGCTGCTTCTGCTACCTTTTTTTCCCTTTCTTCAGCTGGGACTTTGCGAACTTTGAGGCCAAATTGAATATTTTCTTTTACGTTTAAATGAGGAAATAGAGCGTAAGACTGAAATACCATTGATACGCCCCTTTTAGATGCTTCAATTTCAGTTACATCTGATCCTCCAATATTAATCGTGCCATGACTCACCTGTTCAAGTCCTGACAACATTTTAAGAATAGTCGATTTACCGCATCCAGACGGACCAAGAAGAACTGTGAATGATTTTTCAGGAACAGTGAAAGAGACGTCTTTTACTGCATCAATATCACCATAACTTCTGGAAAGATTTTTTACTTCAATTGCACTCACACCAACTCCTTATCACAAACTATAAATTCCGCTTCTGAATCAGTAATAATTTCAGAAATTTCAGAAGGTGGGTTCTGATCACAAAAGACTTTTGTCACTTCTTGTATTTGACCTCCACGAACATGTGCAACTCGACCAAATTTCTCATGGTCTAGTACAAGAAGACTTTCACGGCAGTTATCTAGAATGACTCTTCTAATTTGTACTTCTTCATCAGAGAAGTCGAGTAATGCTCCATCCAAATCTACTCCAGCAACACCAAAGATTCCAAAGTCGGTCTTGTATGATTTAAAGAAGTTTTCTACTGGGCCTCCTACCATATCAAAGTCGCCACTTCTTATTCTTCCACCAGAGCAATAAACATCAAAACTTGAATTGGTGCTAGCTGTTTGAGCAATAATGAGATTGTTTGTATAAATTTTTAAATTTTTGTGTTTTAACAATGATCTGACTACCATTTCTGGAGTTGTGCCAATGCCAAGGGATATAGAACTTCCATTAGGGATTAGATTGGCTACCTCTTTAGCGACAGATCTTTTGGCTACTCGATTAAGAACTTGTCTTGTTCCATAAGCCAAATTTCCGTCAGTAGACAATGGCTCGACTCCACCATGCCTTCTCCTTGCTTGGCCATAATCGCAAAGAGCATTAATGTCTCTTCTGACAGTCTGGGTTGTTACACCAAACCTCTCGGCAAGGCTCTCAACAGTAATAAACTCCTCTTGACGCAAAAGGTCAGAAATCTCTGCTTGTCTAGCAGTTAAATCCATTCAGAACTCCAAATTGTTCATTTGAACTGTAAGTCTAACATAAAATTAATAAAATGAACAATAAATTTTAATCATTTGAATATTTTTCTATATTTGAGCGTCAAAATAGTTCATATTATGATAAAATAAACACATAAATGTTCATATGAAAATTAACTTGTTCGTTTTGGTGTTTTCACTAAAACAGATCATTTAATTGTTATTTCTGAGGAGTGTAAATGAAAAATCTTTCAATAATGTCTTCATCTCAGCTGCAAGATATTAAGTATGTTCTTACAGATATTGACGACACTTTGACCTCAGATGGAAAGTTAAAGAGTAATGCTTACGAGGCGATGGAGAGTCTATCAAATCATGGATACAAAGTTATTCCAGTGACTGGTCGCTGTGCAGGATGGTGTGACCACATTGCCAGAATGTGGCCAGTAGAGGGAGTCGTTGGTGAAAATGGTGCTTTCTTTTTTAGTTATGATCATGACAACAAGAAAATGAGTAATTTATATAGCCAGACTGAAGATGAAAGAAGAGAAAACTTTACACTGCTTAATCAGATTAAAAATACAATTCTTGAATCTGTCCCCGGAACTGCTGAAGCATCGGACCAAGAATATCGCATTACTGACTTAGCGATTGATTTTGCTGAAGATGTACCTAAACTATCTAAAAGCAAAGTTGACGAGATTGTTGGTATTGCTGAGCAAAATGGAGCAATTGCAAAAATAAGCTCAATACACGTTAATTGTTGGATTGGTAGTCACACTAAACTTACTACCAGTGTTCAAATTTTAAAAGAAAACTTTGGATTGAATGATTCTGAAATCCAGAATAGAGTTGTTTTTATTGGGGACTCTCCTAATGACTCAACGATGTTTGGTTTTTTTAATAATTCAGTAGGTGTTGCAAATGTTTTAGACATGATTGACAGTATAGAAAACCCACCAAAATATATTACTAAAAACTATTCAGGTGAGGGATTTGTTGAGCTCACTGATTTTTTGATTAATAAAAAATAAATGACAGTCAATTCAGAGAAAATTTATGATGTTTTTGTTGCTGGAGGCGGTATTAATGGCATCGGAGTAGCTAGAGATGCAGCAGGAAGAGGGTACTCAGTTTGTTTATGCGAAATGAATGATTTTGCTTCAGGAACATCTTCAAACTCTACAAAGCTCATCCATGGAGGTCTCCGATACCTGGAGCATTATAAATTTCGTTTAGTTCAAGAGTCATTAAAGGAGCGTGAAGTGCTCCTTAAAATGGCGCCTCATATCATTTGGCCGATGAGATTTATCCTGCCTCATTCAAAAAGTCTGAGGCCTGCATGGCTTTTGAGGTTAGGTTTATTTCTTTATGATCATTTAGGTTTTAGAAAAATTCTGCCGGGAACTAGTTATGTAGAACTTAACAAGAGTGAACTTGGTAGTCCGCTGAAGAATACTTTTAAATTTGGTTACGAATACTCTGATTGCTGGGTGGATGATTCAAGGCTAGTAATTTTGAATGCTGTTGATGCGTCTTCTAAAGGCGCCAATATACAAAATTATTGTAAAGTAACGAACGTTAGTAAATCAGATGGCATATGGTCTATAACAACTACTGATTCAATTGATGGCAAGCAGAATTTATATAAAGCAAAGTGCTTTATTAACGCTTCAGGGCCATGGATTGATGACGTTTTACAAAGTTCTTTTAAAAAGAAAGATTCCAAAAATGTTCGACTTGTAAGAGGAAGTCACATCGTTGTCAATAAGCTCTTTGATCATGATAGATCTTACATCTGTCAAAACGATGATAATCGAATTTTCTTTATGATTCCTTATGAAGATAAATTTACTTTGATTGGTACCACAGATATTGATCATGGACAATCAGCTGGAAAGGTTGAAATCAGTGAAGAAGAAAAACTTTATATATGCAAATCAGCCAATGAGTATTTAAATTCAGATATTGGTCTTAATGATATTGTTTGGAGTTATTCAGGTGTAAGGCCATTATATGACGATGGCGCTAGCAAAGCTCAAGAAGCTACCAGGGACTACGTAATCAAAGCTGAACAGCATGAATCATCTCTTCTGATTAATATTTTTGGAGGAAAGATTACAACCTATCGTCGTCTTTCTGAGGCTATTCTCAAGCATATAGAGGCCTTCCTTGGGGCTAAACAAGGCCCTTGGACGAGCGATTCTACTCTTCCTGGAGGAGATATTGCTGTTGATGGACAGATAGAATTACAAAATAAGATTCAAGCTAAATACCCATTTTTGACGAAAGATATTGTCAAGCGTTTAGTACGTTCATATGGCACCATTTCCTTTGATATTCTCGGAAACGCAGAAAATTTAGAATCTCTTGGTGAGGATTTTGGTTCTGGTCTTTATGAAAATGAGGTTAATTATTTAATTCAGAAAGAATGGTGTAGAACTTCTGATGACATATTATTCAGAAGATCTAAACTTGGATTAACCTTTTCTAAAACTGAAATTAAACGTTTAGATGAATACATTGAGGGCTTTTTTAAGTCCAGTGAGCATTCAAAAAATACTCAGCTAAATAGCAAAACGGCTGAAACAGTATGACGCTCTTAATTGAACTCTTAGGGTCAATAGCGCTTCTTTTATGGGGGCTAAGAATGGTTCGTACAGGTGTAATGCGCTCATATGGTACCAATCTAAAGAGATTTGCTCGTCGTTCTGAAGGTAAAGCTTTCCCTGCATTTTTATCTGGACTCATTGTCGCAGCGCTCTTGCAGAGTAGTACGGCAGCTGTTTTAATTTCAGCATCCTTTGCAGGCCAAGGCCTGATTGGAGTAAGCACAGCATTTATCACCATGTTGGGTGCTGATATTGGTACCTCTGTTGCAGTTCTTATTGCCTCACAGAAATTTACAACTTTGGCTCCATTTTTGATTGCTTTAGGAATTTTTGGCTTTATTGCCTCAAAAGAGAACAAACGTCAAAATGTTTTCAGAGCAATTAGTGGTATAGGCCTAATTCTTTTTGCACTAATATTAATTTCTAGTAAAGCGGGTGAGTTAGCAGAGTTAAGAGAGTTCAAATCTCTGCTTGAAGTGTTTAATAATCAGCCAGTATTCTTCTTATTATTGGCTTTAGTTTTGACCTATTTGTCCTATTCGAGTTTGGCCATTGTTTTGCTTTCAGTTAGCTTTTTAGCTTCAGGTGTTATTGGATTAAATGAGGGCTTATATCTTGTATTGGGTGCTAACCTTGGAAGCGGCATGTTGCCACTTATTTCCAGTTGGAATTCATCTGAATCGGAGAAAAATCCCATAATAGCTAACTTACTAGTTAGATCTATGTCCATTATTCTCTTTTATCCTTTCGTTTCAGTATTCTCTAGTTTCTCCATAGGCTTTATATCTGCCGAATTAATTCCTGCAATTTACCATCTCTCATTGAATGTATTTGTGGCAATGATTGGTTTAATATTTTCTAAGCAGCTTTTAGCTCTATCTGTGAGTTTATTTTCTGAAAATAACATTGAAAACCAATTGAATAAGCACAATATTCTTGAATCTGATGACTTTGCAATGCCAGCTGTTTCTCTTGCTAACGCAAAGAGAGAGGCTTTAAGGATGGCAGAAGTTTCACAGAATATGGTTGTTTCATCTCTAGCTGTATTTAAGGATGACAATGAGATGTTAAGAAACGAGATTATCAAAAATGAGGATATTGTTGATGACCTATATGACTCCATAAAGCTCTATATAGCAAGAATTTTGCAAGAAGAGCTAAATCCTGTGGAAAGTCAACAGGCGTTAAATATACTCAACTTTACAACTAATATGGAGCATATTGGAGATATAGTAAACAATAGTTTAATGGAGCTTTCTGGCAGAAAAATTGCAAAGCACATTCATTTTTCAAAAGAGGGTTTCAGTGAGATTATTTCAATTCATGAGGAAGTCTGCGCTAACTATGACCTTGCTATTAATACATTCGTTTCAAACGATTGTGAATTAGCTAGAGTTCTATATGCAAAAAAACAAGAGCTCCATAATCTTGAAAAGCGATCTGTCTCAAAGCATTTACAACGTATTGGTAGGGGAGTAGCAGATAGCCTTGAGACAAGTTCCATGCATATTGATGTCGTTAGAGACTACAAAAGAATTAATAGTCTATTATCTTCAATAGCTTACCCAATATTGTTTGCCTCAGGAGAAATGCTTGAAACAAGATTGAAAAAAAATACTTGAGTAGAATAAGGGAATTTAAAATTTATTTGCGTTACTTTGAATTTGCAATCGGCTCAATATCCAATAGCTCTTTGAATTTCTCAATTTTAAAGTCAGCTTGAGTGCAATCTGGGTCTGGGTTAAAAATAATTGTAGTAAGACCTATCGCTTTAGCGCCGTCGATCTCGACTTTTGCATGCCCAACAAATGCAGCATTTTCTGGATTTTCATTTAATGGATCCAGGGCAGCAAGATAAATTTTTGGATCAGGTTTTGTAATTTTCAGTTCAAATGAATCTGCATATGAATCCCAAATGCCATCAATGCCTACCGTTTTAAACCATGTATTTTTCTCTTGTCTCGAATTAAATGTATTTGTAACTATTCCAAGCTTGAATCCTTTTCTTTTTAACTCATGGAGAGTTTCTGGAACTCCTTCAAAAAAATGTACGTCGCTTTGTTGTTCTTTTAATAACTTAATTCCATCAGAAAAATCTGATGAATCTGTTACGCCATAATGATTCATTAACCATTCAAAAAAAGAATCAGTTTCAATTCTTCCTGCATGCGCATCTCGACGTTTTGCCTTCTCTATTGGGTCATTTTCAAGAGGCAATGGATACCCACGCTCAGTTAAAAATTGATTAACTGATGATTTTCTATTTGGCTTGTTATAAAGGATATCACCAGCATCAAAAAGTATAGTTTTTAGTGGCACATTAATTCCTAATTTATAAAAGTATAAATCTAATATTGAACATGAGTTAATCTCGCCCTGATATGAATCCTATCAGGGCGAAAATCTTGCTATTTTACGGCATCAATGCAAGGTAAAGGGCAAGGAAGCCAAACTTTGAATAATATATTTCTTCCGCATCAACTGGCCATAGACCAAGGTCACCAAATGCCGGTAAGTCAAAGTTAGCCAATTGCTGTGCTTCAAGATTTGAACGAGCAGCATAATCTCCTGGTTCATTCCAAGGTTTGAAACCATCTTCTTCCATCATGTAGCGAATCAAAAGCTTCGCTGCATTCGGATGTGGCGCCATATCGGCGATCATTAATGCAGTTGGATAGGTCACACCAAATGCTGGGTCAAGATCGTAAGCTGGTCCAGAGGAATAGACTCCTTCCTTGTTTTTACGAAGTTTTGAAAATGTAGTGATTCCAATTGGTGGCTTTTCTTGGGTAACGTCTCCAACATTTTTAAAGATTTTTGTTGTCGAGCTTTGAAATACTGGCTCATTATTTAAAAACCTATAGAGCCACTCTATTGAAGCATTTGGACTATCAATTGTTGCGTTTTCTTCAACCGCCTCAATTACATCTTCAGAATAGCTTATCTCTTCTCCAAACTCTCTTTGATATGCAGCTGCCATTGCATCTGAGTTGTTTAAAACAGTTTGCATAAAGTTAGCTGATAAACCATCTTCAAGCGGACTTGGCAGAAGAACGCGACCCTTCCACTCTTCACGAGTCATATCCCATAGAGAGTCAATTGGAGCGCCATCTGGATGGACAGCTGTGTTGTAGTAAACTATTCGACTTGAATGACGCTGAATTAGTAGAGGGTCCATTTCGCCAGGATCTAAATCACCAGCCACACTATCAGGAATAAAGTTCCAAACTAATTGTTTTGGTAAGGCTTCATTAAGAAGAGTGGAAGATTCAGCATTAAATAAGACATCAACTGAATGAACCCCAGCTCGATGTTCGCGAGAAAGTTTTTCTAGTTGGAGGTCTGAAGCAATATCATATCCAATAATATCAATACCGTAACGCTCCTTAAACCCATCAACTAATTTTGCAATTCGTGAGGACACTGAGTAAATAACTACCTCTCCTTCTTCACGAGCAGCGGCTTCAATTGCATCCCAATTTTGCTGAGCTGGTGCATATTTTCCAACACCTGCTTTCTTTTGCCATGCCTCATCGGCATGAACTGTTCCAATCGAGGCAAATGCTAAACCTATCGATAAAGCAAATACACTAAGTGTTGCCATTTTTTTCATTGTATGTTCTCCTTTTTAAGTTTGTCTTATAATTAAATTTAATTATTGAATTTTTTTCTTTTTAATACTTACAAATTTCTTATACCATATAGTTGGGATTTATGCAATAATTATTGCATTAAATTAATTCATGCTATAATTTTTGCAAACAAAATTAGATTCTAATGTCTTCTGAAAAACAACAAAGCTTTGAGTCAATGATTGAGTCTTACGAAGGGAGACTGACCGATGCTGATAAAAAATTGATAAGTATTATTTTGGGAGAGCCTTCAGAGACAGTCTATCTTTCATCAGCTGAACTGGCTTCCAGAGCAAACGTTCATGCTTCAACAGTTGTTCGTCTTGCAAGAAAGCTGGGGTTTGATGGTTTTCCAGATATGCGTCATAAAATTAGGCAGGATTTTGAGTACAAAAAATCTACATCAGATAAGATCAAGCAGCGTATTGATCTTATTGAAAAAGGTTCAAACCTTGCTGATCTAATTGAGAGTGAGATTGCTGCTATCGCTGCTATATCAAACACAGTTACCCAAAATCAGATTGATGATGTAGTAAATAGAATTTATAAAGCTAAAAGTATATTCATAGTCGGAAGAGGTAGTGCAGCTCCATTAATAACTCACTTCGAGCGCAGATTGAGAAGGTCAGGCATTCAGTGCAGAGTCGCTTTGAATTTGCAGAGGAGGGATCTTGCTGAGCACCTCATTGGAATTCAAAAAGGGGATGCAATTGTTGTTTTTGGATTTCAGTCAATTAACTCTCTGCCATCAGGTTATTCTGCTCTAATTGAAAGCGCAAGAAGTATTGGAGCACATTCAATCGCTATTGGAGATTCCACTATCTTAACTGCGAGACCAAAACCGGACATGGTCTTGAGTGTAAGTCGACCCAAGGAGGGAGTGATGCAACTTCGCTCCGGCCCAATGCTTATTTGTGAAGCTTTAGCAATGACTCTTTTACACAAAAAATCTAAAAAAGCAGTCCGAGGAGTAGAGTCATTGCAACATCTCAGAGCAAACTTTCTTGAAAATAATACAAATAAATAATGAATTTAAATACTCAAAAAAGGTGGCTTGATCTAAATTTACGAAGACTCCTGCTCAATCCAGTAAATATTGCTCTTACTATACTTTTAATAGTGCTCGCCTATTTAGTTTTGTGGCCATTTTTTCAGTTAGTTTTTGAGACGCTTACATGGGGTGAGGGTGATCGACGTTTTTCTCGAGATGCTGTTCCTGGTGAATTCACATGGTTCCATTGGCTTCAAGCAACTGCTAGTCCTATTTCTGAGAAAATGTTATACAGTCCTCTAATAAATACACTTATTACAGGAGTTATTGCTACGATTCTGGCACTTTCGGCTGGTGGATTTTTGGCATGGTGTGTGGTGAGATCAAACATGCCTGGAAAGGGATGGCTTCAACCTGTACTGACTCTTCCTTACATTATTCCATCTTTTGCAATTGCATTAGCATGGGAGACAGTTTTTCGTAGCCCCAAAGTAGGTGGTCAGCCAGGTCTATATGAATCTATATTAGGAGTTGCGCCTCCAGAATGGCTCTCCTATGGAACAGTGCCAATTTCAATTACTCTTGCTATTCACTATTTCCCATTTGCATATCTTTTAGTTGCTGGAGCATTAGCAACAATTGATTCTCAGATGGAGGAAAGTGCTCTTATTTCAGGCGCTGGAAAGTTAACAATTCTTCGAAAGATAACTTTTCCGGTTGTTGCACCTGCTTTTGTAGCAGCCTTTATCTTAACTTTTGGAAAAACTATCGGGCAGTTTGCTCTTCCTTTCCTTTTGGGTGCTCCAGTTCAGTTTCATACTGTCGCTACAATGGTCTATGCCAATCTTGCCCTTGGTCTTGATTCATTAGCCTTTGTATTGGCAGTGATTTTGATTGTTATATCTTTGATTTCTATTTGGCTATCTAATCGCTTTATTAAGAAGAAATCTAGCAGATTTGAAACCATAGGGGGTAAAGGTTTTCGAAGTAGAGAGGTTAACCTTGGACAGTGGCGTTGGCCAGTGTTTAGCGTTGTTGCTTTGTTTGCTTTTGTAGTAGGAATATTACCTTTAATCCTTTTGGCTATTCAGTCTATTATGTTGATTGATGGATTTTATGGACTAGAGAATTTAACGTGGCATTTTTGGACTGGAAAATCAAATCCGGATATTGCTTTTGGAGAACCTGGCGTATTTCATAATAACAATATTATCGGAGCCACATGGAATACTTTAAAACTAGCATCGCTGTCAGCAGTAATTGCATCAATTATTGGTCTCATCATTGCTTACATTGTTGTAAGAAAGTCAGACAATCTATTAGCTAATGCACTAGATCAAATTGCTTTCATTCCGTTCTTATTTCCAACTATTGCCTTTGGAGCAATGTACTTGACTCTGTTTGCAGAGCCTGTGGGTCCGATACCTGCATTATATGGAACGTTTACCCTTTTGGTTCTGATCTCGGTTGTCAGTAGGCTTCCGTACTCAGTTAAGACAGGGGTTACTGCGGTAACACAAATTGGCAAGGAGTTGGAAGAGGCTGCAGAGGTCGCTGGAGCAAGCTGGGGTATGCGTTTTCGGCGAATTGTAATGCCCTTAGCAAGTTCAGGCCTAACTTCAGGAATGATGGTAAGTTTTGTAGGCGTTATGCGAGAGCTATCACTAATCATTTTGTTAATTACACCGTCAACACGAGTTCTTATGACAGCCGGCTTTGGTTATGCGGAAGAAGGACTAACACAGCTTTCAAATGCATTAGTATTGATTGTTGCAGTTTTAACTATCATAGGAGAACTAATTCTTTGGTGGATTGGTAAAGGCAGGATGACAAGGTTGCGAGAAAAACTTTAATTAGGATTTAAAATGGCAGACATAATTATTCGAAATTTAACTAAGAAATACGGCTCTGAGACAGCTCTAAATAATGTCTCATTGGAGATAAAATCTGGAGAATTTATGGTCCTGCTAGGCCCTTCAGGTTGTGGAAAAACAACATTATTACGGTGCTTGGCAGGTCTTGAAACACCAGACCAAGGTGAGATAATCATCGGAGACAAGGTAGTGTTTTCTTCTGCAGATAATATTATGAGTCCTCCTGGTGAACGAAGCTTGGGTATGGTTTTTCAAAGTTATGCGCTTTGGCCACATATGACGGTTAGAGATAATATTAAATTTGGCTTAGATGTCTTGAATACTCCCAAAAATGTTTCAAATGACACGCTAGACAGTGTTTTAAAAAGTCTAGGAATGAAGGAGTTTGAAAATAGATATCCGTCTGAATTATCTGGTGGACAGCAACAAAGAGTTGCACTTGCTAGACTTTTAGCAACTAAACCCCCAGTTTTCCTTATGGATGAACCTCTTTCGAATCTTGATGCACGATTGAGAATGGACATGAGAGTTGAATTAAAAAAATTTCAATCAGAGTCAGAAGCTACAACCGTTTATGTAACTCATGATCAGACTGAGGCCATGACAATGTCAACTAGGGTTGTTGTTATGAAAAATGGAGAAATACAACAGGTAGCGTCCCCTGGAAATCTTTATCGTCATCCAAGCAATACATTTGTTGCAGATTTTATTGGTATGCCTAGGATTAATCTTATTAACCTTACAAAGAAACATAAAGATGGTTCTGTCTTTATCAATAAAGATGTTCAAATAGATGTTGGATGGGTTCCTGCTTCAAATGAAATAGTTCTGGGAGCACATCCTGAGGATCTAGTTGTTTCAAAGAAAGAAATACCGTCTAGTGAAAAATATTCAGTGACAGCAGTCCTTCCAAATGGCCCTGAAACAATTATTCAGCTAACGCGAGGAAAAACTGCTGTCATTGCAAGAGTTGCCCACGATTCTAGCTTTAATGTGGATGAGTCTGTGTATGTTAACTTCTCTGTGTCTTCTTTGAATATTTATGATTCAAAGAATGGAGTAATTATTGAACCATCTAACAATTAAAAATCGTAATAATTCATCAAATATCACGGTGGAAATTTAAAGCGTTTAAATTGTTTTAGTAGTGATCAGCTTCTATAATAAATTCATTAAATATAATCAACTAAAATTATGAATCATGAAATAGTTATCGTTGCCGCTACAAGAACTGCTCTTGGATCATTTGGTGGCTCTCTTTCTTCAATTCCCGCTCATAAACTTGGCTCATCAGTAATTTCATCATTACTTCAAAAAACTGGTTTAGATGGCAATCAAATTGATGAGGTTATTCTTGGACAGGTTTTGACTGCTGGAAGTGGGCAGAACCCTGCCAGACAGGCTGCGATAGATGCAGGTCTTCCGAATCAAACACCAGCCATGACAATCAACAAAGTTTGCGGTAGTGGTTTAAAAGCTGTACAGCTTGCATTTCAAGCAGTTGCATGCGGTGATGCCGAGATAGTTATTGCTGGCGGTCAAGAAAATATGAGTCTCTCTGGCCATGTTTTACCTCGATCTAGGGAGGGTAAAAAAATGGGTCCCTGGGAAATGGTTGATACTATGGTTGTTGATGGCTTGTGGTGCGCTTTTAATGACTATCATATGGGCGTTACAGCCGAGAATATTGCTTCTCAGTTTGACTATTCCAGAGAAGATCAAGATCAATTTGCAGCATCATCTCAGAAGAAAGCTGAATCAGCACAAATCTCTGATCTATTTCAAGATGAAATAACCCCAATCAACATTCCACAAAGAAGGGGTGATGATCTTATTTTTGATACCGATGAGTATCCTAGGCATGGAACAAATGAAGAGTCACTTTCTAAACTCAAGCCAGCATTTAAAAAAGATGGGACCGTTACGGCTGGAAATGCTTCTGGGATAAATGATGGTGCGGCCGCTGTCATGGTCATGGCTCTTTCGAAAGCACAAGAGCTTGGGCTTAAACCTATGGCTAGAATTATTTCCTATGCAAGTGCAGGTGTGGATCCTAAAATTATGGGTACTGGGCCAATTCCAGCGACCACAAAGTGCTTAGAGAAGGCCGGTTGGAAGGCTTCTGATTTAGATCGTGTTGAGGCGAATGAGGCTTTCGCTGCTCAAGCCATGTCTGTCAATGATTCCCTAGGATTAGATAAGTCAATAGTTAATGTCACCGGGGGCGCTATCGCTCTAGGTCATCCGATAGGCGCTTCAGGAGCTAGAATATTGGTAACGCTTCTTCATGGAATGCAGAGAGACAAAGCAGACAAGGGTCTTGCAACCTTATGCATTGGTGGCGGGATGGGCGTTGCTATGGCAGTAGAAAGACTTTAAACGCAAAGATCTTCGATTGTTTTAACCAGTGCAGAGTTGACATCTCTGGGGCCCTTATTCAATCTGTTGTTATGTCTTCTTTCACCAGGCATACGAGCACCTTCAATGGAGTTGTACTTAATAAGAAAATCTTCAGTTTGCTCTGATGTGTCTTTTCCAGATAGAATTTTTGGTGACATAGCTAGGATAAATTGGCCGCCTTGAACAGGACCACCGTCTCCATTATCACGCTCCTTAGATTCATACGAAAAAGTCTCGCCTACTAAAGGGCCAGACAGGAGCTCAATCATAAGAGCAATCACTGAACCTTTGTGGCCTCCGAATGGCAGTAAAACGCCTTTATCAATTTCCGCAGCATCAGTAGTCAACTCACCTGAAGCTGAGAGTCCAGTTCCAAGTGGGACAGAGTGCCCATCTCTTGCAGCAATTTGAATTTCGCCTTTCGCCATTGATGCTGTAGCCATATCAAAAACGATTGGGTTTTTGCCTGGTCGAGGCCAAGAAAATGCGATTGGGTTGGTTCCATATATAGCGGTGGTTCCTCCTGACGGTGCTACTGCAGGAGTATAGGAGACGGATGTTAAGCCAACAAGACCCTCATCACTGATTGCTTCAACCTCTGGCCAAAGCGCTGCAAAGTGATGACAACGCTGAATAGCAAGACCGGCAATACCGAAGGTGTTGGCAGCCTCTATAAGTTTTTCAATGCCATACTTGTGAGCAAGCGGAGCAAACCCATTTTGAGCATCACACCTGAATATTGTAGGGGTAACCTCTTCAATTTCTGGCTTTGCAGATCCATCTACTTTGTTGCTTTGAAGGGCTTTAATGTATCCAGGAATACGAAATAAACCATGAGAGACTGAACCATCTCTCTCAGCATTAGTCACAGTTGTTGCAACAGCGTCAGCATTCTCTTCATTTGCGCCATTATTGATTAGCGCTTTTTTGGCAAGACTAAAAATCTCATCAAGGCTTAGTTCGGTTGTCTTTGGGCTCATTAGATTAATCCTCTTATTGAATCTATTCTGGAAAGTAAATTGCCTAGTATAAGGAATTCAATAGCGAAGTTACAAAAAAATGATAACATGCCCTAAAAAATATAAATTAACTCACATGAAAAGCAAAAGATCAATTGAAATCGTATCATGTCATGCTGAGGGAGAGGTGGGTAATGTTATTGTTGGAGGCGTTGAAACTCCACCCGGGAAGACAATTTGGGAGCAGTCGAGGTGGATTCATAAAGACCAGACGCTTCGTCAGTTTGTTCTAAACGAGCCTAGGGGAGGTGTTTTTAAGCACGTTAATCTTTTAGTTCCTGCTAAAAATCCTAGAGCAGTTCAGGGATTTATTGTAATGGAGCCAGAACACACTCCACCGATGTCGGGTTCAAACTCGATCTGCGTTTCAACAGTAATTCTGAACAAGGGAATTGTCCCTATGAAGGAGCCAATCACCGAATTTATTCTTGAGGCACCTGGCGGCCTTGTTCCAATCAAAGCCTATTGCGATAAAGGTAAAGCTAAGAGCATTGAGATTCATAATGTTGCATCATTCGCAGATAAACTTGATGCGACTATTGAAGTTGAAGGGGTTGGTACGCTGCAAGTTGATACTGCTTATGGTGGAGATAGTTTTGTTTTGGTTGATGCAAAAAAGCTTGGCTTTGAGATTACTCCCGATGAGGCTAAAGATTTATCAGAAATTGGTTCAAAAATAACAGCCGCTGCAAATCAGCAATTAGGGTTTAATCATCCAGAGAACAGGGACTGGAGTCATATTTCATTCTGTGAATTTGTACTCCCAATATTTGAGGAAGATGGGGTTAAAGTTAGCAAGAATACGGTTGTAATTGATCCTGGAAAGCTGGATCGTTCACCCTGTGGGACCGGTTGCTCAGCGCGAATGGCAGTTCTTCACTCAAAAGGCGAGCTGAGAAGGGGTGATCGAATGATCGGACGTTCGATTTTGAATTCTAGATTTGACTGCGAAATCGTTGAAGAGGTTGGAGTAGGTAATCGAAAAGCTATCATTCCATCAATTAGGGGAAGGGCCTGGATTACAGGTACTCATCAACTAGAGATTGACGATGACGACCCTTTTCCACATGGGTACCGCTTGAGTGATACATGGCCAGTGAGGCAATAAAAAGTTGGTATTGATTTTTTTAGATTTCTCTTTGAAATAGTGTAAAAAATAAATTTTGTAAAGTAATAAATCGTAGGAGTATTAATGGCAAATATTCATTGGCTAGGAACAGGCCTTTCAGCAATTCCAGGTTTAAAAATGTTGATTGAGAATGGCCACACTGTTGTTGTATATAACCGAACAGTTAACAAAGCAATTGAAGCTCTATCTGGTATCAATGGCGATTACAAAGTTGTTCCATTTTCGCTTGAAACTGTCCAAGAAAATACTGCAGCTGGTGATGTTGTGGTTTCAATGCTACCAGGCAACTTTCATGTTCCAGTTGCGGAGCTTTGTCTTTCATTAAACGCTCACTTCGTATCAAGTTCGTATATTTCAGATGAGATGAGGGCTTTGGATGATAATGCCAAAGAGAAAAAATTGTGTTTTGTTAATGAGGTTGGGCTTGATCCTGGAATTGATCATAGCATGTCTCATGCTTTGGTTGATGATTACAAAAATTCAGCTGTATTTTCAGCTCAAAATGAACACTCTTTTCTGAGTTACTGTGGCGGTCTGAGTGATGTTCCAAATGACTTTTGCTATAAGTTTAGTTGGTCTCCCCTGGGCGTACTCAAGGCATTGATGTCAACCTCTGTCAGTATTCGTGATGGTGAGATTTATACGGTTACTAAGCCATGGGAGTCTGTTGAGTTGTATCCACTTCCAATGCCATGGGGTAAAGATGAATTTGAGGTATATCCTAATCGCGACTCTCTTCCATTTATTGAGCAATACCAAATGGATGATGACCTTAATATAAAACAATTTGTAAGAGGCACTCTAAGATATAAGGGTTGGAAAAATGCATGGCAAGAAATTTTTTCAGAAGTTGATTCGCTTGATGCCGCATCTGCAGAAGATCGCTTAAAAGAGATTAGTGATGATTTGTGGGATAAGTATTCCTACAAGGAGGGTGAGGTTGATCGAGTCATTTTAACGGTCGAGTTAAAAGTTGAAAATGGTACTGAGGTAGTTTGGCACAAGCAGTACCTTATGGATACGCTTGGAAATGAAAATGGGAGCGCTATGGCTCAACTAGTCTCATGTTCGGTTGCTCTTGCTGTTGAAGCAGTTCTAGGTAGTGAGATCTTACCTGGAGTGACCGCTGCTCCGCATCAAAGTGAACTGGTTGGTCGCTGGTTAATGCAGGCTGAAAAGATCAGTGATCACTTTATCTTAATTGATCACTTGAATTAATTTCTTTGTGAGTAAAAATCACCTTAACTTTGATCACGAAACGAAGGGTTGGGTTGACTTAATTCAGCCTAGAGAGCCGCGACCAAAGCTAACATCTCATATTGATACCAGATGGCTCGTTATTGGTGCTGGTTATACTGGCCTTTCTTGCGCCAGGCGACTGGCAGAGCTAAATCCTGGTGAAAAAATTGTTCTTCTCGAGGCAAGGGAGGTTGGGCAGAGCGCTTCCGGAAGAAACTCTGGGTACGCTGTTGCACATAGTCATTTCTCTGGTGGCTATCAAAAAAATCAGCTCGATCACTATGAAAGGATTGATCGTATTAATCAGACTGGCCTTAACTCTTTAAAGTCCATCATCGATAATAATCACATTGATTGCGACTATAAAGAATCAGGAATTTATCATATGGCTGCCGATCAAAACTCATCCTTAGAGTGTGATTATTTTGTAGATTATCTCAAAAAGAGAAGTATTGAGCATACAGAGCTATCAATAGATGAAATTAAAGCAAAACTTGGAACCTCCTGGTATCAAAAGGGGGTAAAAGTAAAAAATGGCGCCCTAGTGCAGCCTGCTAAATTAGTTTTTGGTCTCGCTGATACTCTTCCAAATAATGTTGAACTCTATGAAAATTCTCCGGTTACAGCGATTAATCTAGGCAAAGTCAATACAATAAAAACCCCAAATGCGTCTGTAACGGCTCTAAACGTTATTATGGCATGCAACTATGAACCTATTGCTAATGGAAGACATAAACAAAGAGTAGTTGGAGTGACTCTATCTGGAAGTATTACTAGGGTGTTGACTGAGGAAGAGATAAGCCTTCTCGGCACCGAGTCATCTTGGGGGGTTTTATCGCTTCATAGCGGCGGAGCAACCGTCAGGCTGACAGAGGACAAAAGAATTTCAATTAGAAATACTGCTGAATACAACAGCCAAAGTTTATTAAACAATGAACAGCTCATAGAAAGACAAGAAATTCATCGTCAGGCATTTGATAATAGATTTCCGGAGTTAAGTCATGTGCCATTTGAACATCTATATTCTGGCGTAGAAGGCGTTACCGGAAATAAAACGAATATCTTTAAAAGGTTATCAAGTAACCTTTATTTTGCTGGTTGCTATAATGGTTCAGGCATTACCAAGGGTACAGCTTTTGGTTTAGCTGCGGCTGATTATGCTTGCGGCAATGAAGAAGGATTGGTCGATGACTGTTTGTCAATTGAAAAGCCTCAATGGCTTCCACCGAAGCCTATTTTAGACATAGGAGCATGGTACGTTACCAAACAAAGATTTAAAGGGGTTGGCAAAGATAGATAAGCTCTGTACTTTAAATTAAGTGGTTTATTTTAGCTCCAAGCTCAATAAAGCTTCCTTTGACTCTTCCAAACTTTTGGTTATTTTTACTGCTCGGTCTTATTGGAAGTATGTCTTCAGTTTCGTTTGCTAAAGCTTCAGCTATCGACTTACCAAAGAGAGTTCCTGGGCCTATTCCTCTTCCAGAGTAACCAAAGATTGAATAGGCGTTTTTTGCAATTCGATATATTTTTGGAATATGGTCGTCTGTCATTGAAATTTGACCACCCCAAAAATAATCAAAAGGTATACCTTTGAGAGAAGGGTAGAGAGAATAAGCTTTTCTTTTTGCCCAATTCGAATGAATTTTAGAAATATTTTGACCAAGATTACCTATACCTCCAATAATAAAGCGATTGTGATTATCTAGTCGAAAAGACGACATAACAGTGGCTGTATCCCAGCATCCATGGCTTTTTGGCAATATAGCCTGAATAGCCTCTTCTGTTAGAGGCTTGGTGGCAGCTTGAAAATAATAAACCGGTGTATATTTTGAGGATGGTATACCTATAATGCTTTGAAGATACGCATTCGTAGCTATTAAAAGTTTTTTAGATTTTATTAATCCTTGTTGAGTGTGAGTGATCCATGAATCGTTTTCAAATTCAATTTTAGTTGCTAGGGATGACTCAAAAATTTTAGCTCCTTTAGATTGGGCAACCCTGGCGAGTCCTAAACAGTAGCTAAGAGGGTTGATTGTTCCAGCTTTTTCATTTAGAAGTGACCCATAAAAAGAAGGTGATCCAGTTAATAACTCAGTTTCATTTTTGTCCAATAACTTGAGTTTTGCGCCTCTCTCAGTAAGCTGACGATGACGGTTTTGAATATCTTTCAGACCTTTTTGTGAGTGAGCACAATGCAGCGTACCAGAGCTCGTTAAATTGCAGCGAATATTGTTTTTATTAATCAGTTTGAATACAAGCTCTGGGGCTCGAGCAAGGGTTTCATTCAGCTTTGTTCCTTCTTTATGTCCAAGTATGCTTTCAACCTTTTCTGGAGCAAGCCAAAGGCCTGCATTCACCAAGCCCACATTTCGCCCTGAGCCTCCGTAACCTATTTGCTGATCAATGAGTGATACTGAGAGGCCATTCTCAGCAGCAGTTAAAGCTGCGGAGCAGCCAGTATAGCCTCCACCAACAATCGCTAAGTCACATTCGATGGAGTCATCAAGAGCCTTAAAGCTGACTTTTTCTTCTGAAGTCTCTTGCCAAAGATTGTTTTGCTTCATCTGAATAAAATATCTTAAATAAAAAAGACGCCCTAAAGCGTCTTTAATATAACTGATTCTTCTCCTATTTAAGGAGGGTTGCTCCAGTCTCCATACGAATAATTTTCCCATCCTTAAGCTGATGAAAAGCAAGAACCGCTTCTCGAGTTCCATCAGGGAAGCCCATTACAGCATGAGTTACCATGACCTCGTCGTTTTCATATAAGCAGCGAGATTCATGAGTCACAAAATCATCGTTATTCATCAGAAATGTGAACATTTCCATTGACTTTTCTCTATTCAAAGTCATGCCATCCATATGACTGATAAATTCATAGTCATCATGTAAAGTTGCTGCATAAGCATCGATATCTTTATTTTTTGTTGCTTCTTCGTGTATTTCAAAAATTGACATAATTGCTCCTGTGGGTTTTAAGATCTGATGAAATAAAAAATAATTACTGCACAGTATGTGACAAGTAGATTAAGTATACTAAATTTTTTATTTATAAAGACGTATTAATCATTAAGAAGTTATGAATATAACCAAAATACAAAATCAACTTAGTAGGTTTGCATCTGAAAGAGATTGGGAGCAGTTCCATACTCCAAAAAATTTATCAATGGCTCTAAGTGTTGAGGCATCCGAACTTGTTGAAATTTTTCAGTGGCTCACACCTGAGGAGTCCTCTTGCCCTGATCAAAAACAGATCCAATCTATCCAGAGTGAGGTGGCTGATATCGCCATGTACCTGATTCGTATCTGTCAGATTTTAAAGATTGACTTGGAGAGCGCAATTCAAGAAAAGATAATTCAGAATGAAAAAAAATATCCGGTTGAGTTATCCAAAGGGAATGCCAGAAAATACAATCAGAGAGACAAGTAGTTAGATGTCAACTTTGTAGCACTCGTAGGGCTTGCCAGAAGATGGCTGAAGGTTGATATAGTCATCAGAGAGAACAACAATTTCTTCTGAATTTTTTTCGTTAAGTGTAAACTCGTCTTGCAAACTGAAATACTCTTCAAGCCATGGATGGTTTCTATTTGTGACCTCAATGGAGCTAATCATACTTACTAAATTTTGACCATCAATTTCCCAGACAAGAATCTCTTTTTCATAGAAACTTTGAGACATCATTGCAAAGGGCGAGGTGGTTAAGGCAAGTAAAAGAAAGGCAGTCAAAAACGATTTCATAAGAAAATTATAAATTGACCCAACAAGAAAAAAATGAAGTATTAATGAATTTTGTGCGAATTTAATTCCTTTTCTGTAATTTTTCACTCATCTTAATGATCTTTTCACTCACTGTTTTTTTGAAAACAAAGGGAAAAACACCATGAATCAAAGCAATAACAAACAAACCGAATAAGTTAAAGCTATACTTCCAAGCGGCAATGAGATGTTGGAAATAGGTTTCACCAACTTCATGAGGGTGCTTATTAAATATATTCGACATTCAAAAATTCACTGAAAAAATAGTAACACTAAGTTCAGTATATACTCTTATTAAAATTATGGTTATTTATTTTTTATTGTAATAAAATGACAATTTTTGTTAGCCGAGTATTGTTGTGTCAAAAGTTTTAACAAAAGAGCAGATCGAGCAATATCATGATCAGGGTTTCATCTCTCCCATTAGGGTTATCTCCGAGCGAGAGGCTTTGTCTATTAAAAATGAGTTAGAGCAGGTAGAGGCTGAGTTTCCAGAGGAAATTAATGCAGAAAATAGAAATAATCTACACCTTTCATTTGCCTTTCTGGATAAGCTCGCTCACAACAAGATTATTGTTGATGCAATTGAAGATTTGATTGGCCCAAACATTTCTCTATGGGCATCCGTCATGTTTATCAAAGAGCCTTCTTCTAAGCATTATGTCAGCTGGCACCAAGATGCGACGTATATGGGTTTAGATAGTATGAATTTTCCAACGCCATGGATTGCACTCAGTCCGAGTAACAAAGAAACAGGCTGCATGACAATGATTTCTGGAAGCCACAAATTAAAGATACAAGAGCATGAGGACACTTTTGCTGAGAACAATATTCTCACTAGAGGTCAAGTAATTCAGAATGTTGATGAGAGTAGGGCTGTAGATCTAATTTTAGAGCCAGGAGAAATGTCAATTCATCATGGAGCGGTTATTCATGGATCACAACCTAACAAAGGGAATCAGAGAAGAATTGGTTTTTCACTGCAATCATACATGCCAAATGATATTTCACAGGTGGTTGGAAGGAATATTTGGACTCACGTGAGAGGTCAAAAAAGAGAGGATAAGGACGGATTATTGCTAGATCGGCCTAAATTTAATATGGATCCCAAGACAGTTGCCCAAAGAAAGCTTGCAAATGAGAACTTGTCTAGCATTCTCTACAAAGGTTCAAAGGAAAAACGAAACTATTAGTTATTTTTTTTGATCCATTCAAGGATTTTTTTTACGCCTTGCTCAGTCTTAGTGGGGCTCAAAATCTCACCAAGAACGCCGTGCTTTGATGGGTCATCTTTCGGGGAGAGTATAGGGTTAAAAACCTCAACATTTTTACCCATTTTGGAAATAATCCTTCGGGTGTCTTTTGAAGAGACTACTTTGTCATTGTCTGAAAACCAGAAGAGCATCGGTAGCTTAATTTTTTTATGATCGACTAAACTGGCTGCCACGACAGAGTCCTTGACTGCAAAAAGTGCTTTCGTGGGATAGCGAGTGGTCCAGCATCTTTCATGTTCAGAATTCTTTGGAATAAATGCGTGCTCACTTCCTAATATAAGAGGGATGAACCATTTTGCTCCTGGCGCTCTTAAAAAATGTCCTTTAAGCGAGCTGGGTCCAAAATTAGGTGAGACGTAAATCACAGAGCTAACCTTTGTCTGCTCTGCTAATAGACTATGAATTAATGAGCAGCCAGTTGATGAGCCAATAAGGATAACTTCATTACCGAGTGTTTCACCTATACGAATTGCCTCTTCTGTGTCTGAAATCCATTCCTCAAAGCTAGCATTACTAAGGGCATCACCATCCTGTCCATGACCTGTCAGTCTTGTAAAGAAAACGTTCGCTCCTAGAGCTTTTGCAACATTTTCGATGACTGGACTTAGTTCAACTCGAGTTGCAGAAAAACCATGAATAAAAACTATACTTTTAGGCGTTTTTTGATTGATCTTATCTGCCCATAAAATTTTCTTCTCGATATTTGGTCGAAGGTTTGAAACTTTCGCTTCACTGGATGCGATGTTTTTTTCTATAGAGTCGATATCAAACATTTTTTGGTCCCATTTTTAACGTTGTTAATTATAGCTTTAACTTATTTTATGATTTAAATTAAATTTGTATACAAAAAGAAAACAAATATAATTACTTTATGTATACAAAATGTGTATACTGTTTTCAGCAGTGCATTTAATAAATTTTGTTAATGGGTAAATACGTTACAAAAAATCAAAAGGCAGACGAAAAACGTGTTGTTAGTGTGAGGATTCGAAAACCAGTATTTGAGGCATTTAGAGGGGCCTCAATCGCTGCTAAAGAGTTTGGTTACAGCATGTCTCTTTCAGTTGTATTTGAAACTGCTATGGAAGATGCAATTTCTGAGTTCAAGGAAATTAGTGGAATTGACTACAAGGATATTGCAAGAACGGAGCTTAATAAGAAGTGGGAGAGCAAATACAAAGCTTCTAAAAAAGCTTCGAAGGGTAAATCTCAATCAAAAGATTGAGATTTTTTTATTTACAGGAGTTAAATGAATGTTAGACAATAGTGTCGTAAGTAAGATTAAAGAATTAAGAAAGGATTTGGATAAGGAGACTAGTTTTTTGCAACAACAAATGGAGCTTCCATTGAATAGCAAAACAGAAAGAAATACTCAAGCAGAAAACAATTCTATTCAGTTAAGTAAAGGTATTGCAATTTCTAAATGGGTTCGAAAGATAACTTCACAATTCGAGTCAGTCGATCCATTTTATAAATAAAACTTAATCTGTCGAAGATTGAGTTGTATTCTTTCGCCAGCGCCATTTGATTAGGGTGCTGGCAACACCAATCATTACTAGTGCGCCTCCAACCCCCATTGTAATTGTAAACTGCTCCTCAAGAAGCACGATGCCTGCCGCTATTGAGGTCACTGGTAGAAGCATCAAAAAAGGCGAAATCTTGCTAACATCACAAATTCGCAACAAATGATACCAAAGGCTATATCCGACTACTGTCATGACCACAGACAGGTAAAAGACTATAGACCAATCCAGAGCGCTGGCACTTGTTATAGACTCCCACTGCCCGTCTTCAATAAAAAGAGAGATAAGAAGCATTTGAGGTGTTGCGATAATAGCAACCCAGGACAGAATAGTAATGCCTGAAAGTGTTTTGAGGCGACTAATCATGATTTGTGCTATTGCCCAGAAAACTGTTCCAATGATTACAAATGCAGCGCTATCTAGACTATCTCTCAATCTTGGTTCGCCAACGATAACAAACACACCAAAAAAAGCTAGCATCATTCCAATGGCTCTAGGCCAACCAAGCTTTTCTTTGAGAATGATAGTGCTAAGCAGAGCTAGAATAGGCCCTTCAAGTTGCAATAAAATCGAAGCGGTGGATACATCAATACCTCTTAATCCATAGTATGTAAAGCCATACTGTATAGTGGAACCTATGAAGGCAATTATAAAGAGCTCACGCATATAC
>LURN01000040.1 GCA_001628405.1 Candidatus Thioglobus sp. REDSEA-S12_B1
TGGACCCTTAGAGTCAGTGCATTTGCTCTTCTTTTAACTACAGACGAGTATCCGCCATTTCGCTTGAAAGAATAATAAAAGTATTTAGGAGAAACCTAGACTTTCAACAAATTCAAGCTGATTAATAAGAATAAGACTTATTTTTATTGGGCTTAACTTTTGGAAGTAAGTTAGGGTCAGGTGAGGCGAAAACCGTACCATTTTCAGACGAAAGCTCATCACCATAAGGTAGGGATGAAACCTCTACACCGCCGTGACAAATTATTTCTCTCGACTCTACTTCTTCTTTAATATACTCGGGGGTAGAGCTAGAATCCATCCATCCACATAGCTGATCATTAGACCAGTCATCAAGATATCCTGCATAGACGCTGGTTGCAAAACTAAAACACAGGGAAACTAATACTAGTTTTTTCATTAGACAAAACAATGTTTATAAAAAGAACACTAAATATATGCTAACTTGTTAAAAAATATATGTAAATTATGTGTTGTTTTAATGGAGTTACCTTTTATAGCTGGGCAGATAAATGTTTAATATGGCGCGCAAACAATTTCATGATGAAATGAGACTCACCGTTACTCGTGCCCCTACTCATGAGACTATTATTGAGCTCAGGGAACAGCTTAAGCTGGTTCAAAATATAGTTGATTATTGGGAGAATAAATCTAGCAAAAGAGCCTTTGGTAAAATTCAAAAAAGCAATATATCTTTTGAAAAGTGGAGAGAGATATACTTGCGTTATGGCTGGACTGAGATTTCAGACTATCGTTGCTTTTATAATCCTAAAAGCGTCTCAATTGAAAATGAATCAATAACAGCCCTCCCATCTATCGAAGGGAATAGTGACAATGAGCAAAGCGGGACATGGGCATCTTACGAGCTTGACAAGTCTTATTCAACCTTTTGGAAAGTTTGGGATAAGTACTATCGAAAATGGGAATTCAGGCTCAATAAGTTAGAGAGAGAGCGATTTGATATGAGACGAGTATCCCAGACTCAGACCACCCGTATAGAAGAGGCTCTCTTTGTTCTTCTTGGTCTCAGTCCATCAGTTCAGGGTACAACAGGTTTTGAAAACTTTAGCCTCAGTGAAAGATTATTCGAGACTGACAGCGTTGAATATCAAGACTATCAAGGTAATAAACTTGTAGTCAATAGTAACCTATACTCCAATGATGATTATGGGCCTCTTGAATGGTATCTCAAACAAAAAAAAGAGTATGTCTTAATTGAAAGGCTTGCAACAAGGGGTCAGCCTTCAGATTTTAGTGATCGACTCTCGTCTATTAAGTTTAATGAGTGGGCATACAAAAACAATTACTTAGAAGATAGGGTTCCAAAAATTAGGAATAGTGAAGATAGTCCATTTGGTGAGGGTTTTGCCTTTAGGTTATACACTTCACTATTAGAGGCTGGTTATATCAAAGGTGCATTTGATCATATATGGGAGCTTGCTGATGGCATGTCCTGGGCTTCGCTGAGTTATCTTGCATCAGAGCTTACCACTAGGAAACTGGTCAAAACCTTTAATCCCTATGAAAACATTCAGAAATATATTAACTACTCATCAGCCTACCCACTAAAGGATCAATCAATGCTAGCGTCATCTGATTTCTTGCATCACACAAATGATGATAAGATTTATAGGCAGGAGTGCGACTTAATCGATGCTGCTCTTTTAAATCTTGAGCCGAGCAAAGCTATTGAAAATTAATGAATCAAGGAGACAAAATGAAGATACTGGAATTGTTAGATGCTCAGTTAGTGTTAGTTGACTTAGAGGTCAATCTTGGAGACCAAAAGCAAAATAGTCCAACTCTATGCGCCAAATACAATGAAAAAATTATTCCTCTAAATACGCCAGATGGAAGGCCAATTTTAATGAATTTAGAAAACGCACTGTGACCGATATAAACGAACTCATTGATATGGCTTGGAGTGACGACGTCACTTTCTCAGACATTGAAAAAGCTACAGGCCTTAAAGAGTCTAAAGTCAAACGCATTATGCAGGCTAATCTTAAGCCTAGCTCCTATAAACTCTGGCGCAATAGGGTTCGCTGGATTAAAGAAAAAAGAAAAAAAATTAGTAATTAAATATCACTTATAAAAAAGGGATTCGAGAAGAGCATGGTCAATTAACTGAAAAATCCTAGAGGTAATCGTCTAGTAAATCATCCAGAGTATTCCTTGATCCTTGCCATGAATCTATCACTTCAATGTATCTCCGAAGTATCTTATTGTTGAGAGCACTACCTCCAGCCATATTAACCAAGTCGTAAGTTAATTCACGCATATTAATATGGTCATCATTGTCATAATCATAGTTTAGGAGGATAAGCTCAGCCAAAGCTGGCGCTAAAAACATACTTGCTGAGGAAGCAATGACTCTCTCATTAAATTGTAGTTCACCTCTTAAAGTAAGCCACTTTACTACAAATCGAGAAAATCTTGTGAGCTCTGCACGTGAGAGTTTATTGTTATTTGATGCATCAGCAAAATCTATGAACTCTCGTAAACAATCCATCGCACTATCATCACTACACTTGCTTCTGACTTTATAAATAAATTTGTCAAACTCGATAGCATCGCTTTCTAAAGTGATGTAGCCAATGTCATCATTTAGAATATTGCAACTTAGTAATCGATAAGGAATATAAAAGCTAGCTAATTCAAGCTCCTCAAACATTGGAGACTCAAAATAATAATCTTGCAATAAGCTTGTATATTCATTACTCAAAAGAATGTTGTCTTTGAGCATATGAAGATCACCAGAATTTGAGCTCTTAAAATACTCGGTTGAATACTCGTTGTACTGCTCTTCAACAAGAGACATAAGTTTTTGATTGGGCTGATACTCTCTGGATAAAATTTCATCATGAAGCACTATAACTTCAAAATCTATATTATTACAGTCATCACCTAAATACCATTTTCCTATTCTTTCTTCAGCTATTCCAGGGGAGTCTTTTAGGGCCTTTTGAAAAGCCATCATAGTGTCCGCATTATCATTCTGCAGATCCATTAAAGTAGTATCAAGAATTGGCTCTACCGTGATTCCAATTTCTGCAAGATCACTTATTGCGCCTTGGTGGCCTCGATTCGCTGCCTTTGTAATCCACTCAATTGCGTTAGCATTTTCAGTACTTAACTCCTCTCCAGAATCTAAATAGCTCAATCCCAACCAATACTGTGAAAATGCATCACCATTAATTGCGGCTTCTTTCTCCCATTTTGTGCTCAACTCTTGATCAGCATCAACCCCTGTTCCTGAACTATAAAAATATGACAACCAGGCCTGAGAATATGCATCTCCCAATTGCGCTCTTTGTAAGAATCCGCTAAACGATTTTTTGCGCCAAGACTCAGCTAAGTCATTATCTTCAAAAATCTCCTCATAATGCTGTGCAAGGTAATACTGAGCTTCGGGATCACCCTCTTCCGATAGGAGCATCAACCCTTCCAGTGATTTTTCTCTCCAGGACAGTGCAAGCAATTCATCCTGCTCTATGTCACCCTCACCACTTTCATAAATATATGCAAGATACCTTTGAGCTTTTGCATCACCCTGTTCAGCCAAAATCTTGAATTGCGGATATGCCGCTTCAATATTCTCCTTGAAGTATTTATCAACTGCATACTCAAATGTAGCATAAGATAATCCACCAAAACCAAGCAAGAGAATTAGAAGTAATATTTTTTTATACATGAACTATTAATCGAAGTAAAAATTAGTACAAAGCTAATTGTATATCTTCAATGAATACATATCAACTTTAACTATATTGGGACTATATTTTTTCTCTTTTAATAGGGGGTATTGATTAATAGAATTCTAGAGATGCGATAGAAATATCAGACTTAAAGTCTCGACCATAGGCCACGATACCAAAATCTCGAATTTGACTGATGTCTAGAGTTGTCTCCTTTGAGTTTGAGCGCCTAAAATCACTAAACGGCAGTTCAACTATCCTCCAATCAGCTCCTGCATTGAATGTATGGAAGTAATAATCACTAGGTGACCAATTGAAATAAGTTCGAATCATCACATGGTAGATTTCTCCATTCCCACGAACCCTTAATCTAACGCCTTTCAGGCTTTCTCCATCTCTACCAGCATTATGAATCGACTGAAACATCTTTGGCTTATCAAATAACGAGACCTTTGAGCGCAACTGTATAAAGCCGCCATTATTTCTTGTACTAACGTTACCGGTAAGCCTTGCAAAAGTTACATCTCCATCTTTCTCTAGTGAGGCGCCTCCTGTTGAGACGCCTCCCATGACTCGATCACTGACATAATTCCAATCGCTGATAGTATTCTGCTCAATTGGGAAAAAAAGATCATCTTGAGCAATAGTAGCCAAGGAGACAAAAACCAAAATAAGAAAATTGAATATTGTTTTCATACTCTAACGAGAAGTGTCTGATTTAGAGAGTTATCTTGTAGTTAAAGATAAATTTCAAGCCGCTGTTTGAATGATTATTTTGTTTAATTTTGGGTGAGGGAAAGACTGTTCCATGCTCAGATATGTATGGCTCTTGGATTGAAACCTCATTAGGCTTAGAATTAGAAAAACAAACTAATTCTCTCACTTCAATCTCAAACAATATTGGATCTGGAACTATGACTGCATCTATCCATCTACAGAGATCCTCGTCTGACCAATCATCAAAGTTTTTTGCATAAGACAAACCCCATAAGCAGAACAAGAATACAAACAAGAATATTTTTTTCATTTTTTCAATTATAAGTCTCATGTTTAAGCTCACAGTTAAAGATTTGAGATGGCTACATATAGAAAAATTGCTAGAAATGAATACCCAACAATAGTGACTATATATTTAAACAGCTTCATCTCATCTTAACTCATCTTTTAGAAAAGAAAGATTATTAAGATAAACACTTTTTAAATCATTGTCCATCATCGACTCCATTTTTTGGAGATCATTAAACTCTTCGTCTATGGCTCTTTTAGTCTTCCGTCTATTATTTGGTGAGCCTTTCTTTGTGTTGTATTTTGCTAATGTCATTGTGCTTGGCCTTTAAATTAATAAGTTACAAAGCTACCTATTATGCTCATCATTGCATACATGAAGCTGAGCATAAATACCATACATGCGGTTGTCCAAAGTACTAATTTCGTTTCCATATTTATAAATTATTTAATTAACTGATTTAGAAGCGAAGACAATTTTAAATAAGTGTTTTTAAGATTAAATGAAGATTAGAAGTAGTTTAGATAAAGAATTCAAATCCACTTTTCATTCTAAAAATGTATATATTTGAGCTATAATCGAATTCACTATTAATATTAAAGGAGAAAGGGGTATGACTTCATTAGTAGATAAGCAAATTGAATCGGCAGAAAAAGAATGGTTAGACCTTTGGAAAAAAGGACCAACCCGTCTCAGATGGGATAAGGTGCCACTTCAAGTTGGGGACGTTGCTCCTGATTTTGAATTGCAAGATACGTCAGGCAATTCTGTTCAATTGAGTGATTTTTGGAGTAATGGTCCAGCCTTAATTTTATTTTGGAGACATTACGGTTGTAGTTGCGGCGTTGACCGCGCCAACCTTCTAAAAGATGAATATGATGACTACATCAAACTAGGTGCTTCTGTGGTCGTGATCGGTCAGGGCGAGCCTGAACGCTCTCTGGATTACAGCCAGAGGAATGGCATACCATGCTCTGTCTTATGTGATCCAACCTTTACTGTCTATGAGGCCTTCGACTTGTTGGAAGGCAAGCCCTCTCAAATTGTATACGATGCTCCCGATGAGTACCTAAAAATTGATTATGAGACTGGTGCTGAATTGCAGAAGTCACGTCACGGTACAGACGGCGGTTTGGTAGATAGCCCATGGCAGTTGCCAGGTGAGTTTGTCGTGGATCAAAAAGGGATAGTTCGACTTGCCCACCGCTATCAGCATTGCGAGGATTGGCCCACTCCATCAGTACTTATTCCAGCCATCAAGGAGGCTAACTGGGAGGGGTAAATAAAGCTCGATTTGCTATTGAATATTAAGCCAAAATACTATCTTTGAGTTTTTGAAATGTAGATTCCCCCTGAAGCTCTAAAACAATATTAAGAGCAAAATCAATAGCTGTGCCAACTCCCTGCGAAGTCATCACTTTGCCATCCAAAATGGTAGGTTGCCCTTTATGATAACCTTCTACTCTAATTTGGTTTTCTATGCTTGGATAGCAGGTAAAGTCCTCGTTGAGAACATCTGCGGTGTGGAGTGCTAGGGGAGCTGCGCAAATGGCCCCGATATATTTATCCTGTTCTTTCATTCGTTTCAGAATCGATTGAACTACTTCACTCTCACTCAGCACCATAGTGCCCGCAAGCCCTCCAGGCAGGGTAATCATATCAAATGAATCAATCTCAACTGAATCAATTAGACAGTCGGCGACAATTGTTATTCCTTGCCCACCCAAAATATTCATTCCAGAAACACCAGCAACTGTGACTTCGATCCCTCCACGTCTACAAAGGTCAATGATTGTCGTTGCCTCTACCTCCTCAAATCCATCAGCCAATGGAACTAGCATTTTCTTCATATTACTATCCATCCCATGTAAATACCCACCATAACAAATGCAAAGGTTAAAAGTGTCATTTTCAGCAAATATCTCATAATAGAATTTTAAATGAAGTTATGACAAGCAAGTCTCTTCGTTCTCACAGCTAAAGGAATAGATCTCTCCTTTGTTTTTTATTTCTATACCATTTGAACCGCATAAATTAGAAAGCTGAATCTGACTAAAATCTTCACCCTTACAAAACTGTTCGATTATTTGTTGCATATTACCGACATAGAAATCATCTTTCGCTAGATTCAGGTAAATTAACAAAGCAGCAATAACTGGGATAACAAAATAAAGAACTTTCTTCTGTTTCTTAACAGACTCATCTGTATGCTCGTTAGTCCAAATTTGACTCATAAGCAAATTATATGTCAGCTTTAAAGAAAGTCCAAATTTCGTTTCATGTGTGAGTGAGGGTGTATATATCTATCTCCGATGTCGAGAGAGGCTCCCCCCGTACCTTCAAAGTCTGAATAAATATGCCAAGGATAGTAGATTTTTCTACTGATTTGGAATATAGAGAATATTTTTCTATATAAATCAATGACTTACATGAAGATAGTTATTATTTAGTTATTAAATAAATAATTATTTCCATTTTCAGACGCGTACCAAACGCGTACCAAAGCATATTTAGTGTATAGAAGAAATCTCTGAAAGCCTTATGGGATATGGTGGTTATGGGTGGACTTGAACCACCGACCCCAGCATTATGAATGCTGTGCTCTAACCAGCTGAGCTACATAACCAAAAAGAGCGCCTATTATCGAAATTTTTAACCAAAAAGTCAAGCTAAATAGCAAGTTTGAACGATATTATTATCATTCAAAGAGAATCGCATTCATTTCGATATAAAATTTCATTATTAATACCAAAAAATTCTAAACCATATGTCAAGCAAAGTTCTCAAAGTCGCGCTTACCGGAGGAATTGCATCTGGGAAAAGTTTAGTAAGCGATTTACTTGAAATACATGGATGCACAATCATTGATCTTGATGTAATTTCGCGTGAAGTTGTCATGCCTGGAACAGAAGGGCTTAGTGAGCTTGTCGATTCTTTTGGTGAATCTATACTATTGAAAGACGGAACACTTGACCGAAAAAACCTTAGAGATGTTCTTTACAAAAAAGGCAGAAATAGGGCTTTAATTGAACAGATACTTCATCCCAAAATACTTGAAAAAATGAAATCTTCAATGGCAGATTGCCAAGAGGGTGTTATGGTAGTGGTAATTCCTCTTCTAGTTGAAAAACAACTTTGGGAGCCTTTCGATAGAGCTGTTGTGGTTGATTGTGAAAGTGAAAAACAAATTAAGCGACTTATGGAAAGAGATAGAATTGGCGAAGAAAAAGCTAAAACCATGTTATTGGCTCAAGCTAGCCGAAATCAACGACTTCAATTAAATGATCACCTTCCAACCGATATCATTGAAAATAATGCCAAAGTTAGTGACCTTAAAGATAAGGTAGAGGCTCTTAAACAGAAATTGTTTTCACTTGTTTGACAAGCAATAAACAATAATTACTCGTTCCTTATCAGAGGGTAGACCTTTGGACTAAATATGCTTCGGTTTGCCATCAGAATCAAAACAAATGATACTAATGCTGTTGAGCCCAGTATCCAAAAAGTTAAGCCAAGATCGAAATACCACGTAAGTTGCAAAGTATTCTCCACAACAAGGTAAGAACTTAAGGTTGCAACTGTTAGTGCGAAAATTATTAAAGTGCCATATATAAGAGCAAACTCCATTGTCATTGACTTTAGTATCGTTGGAAAATCTACGCCTACTATTTTGTAGATTAGGTTGTTATACCTTCTAAATGTTGTTTGGACTAATACAGCACTAACAATAACAATGAGGCCGATGACTATGACAATTAAAGATATCGCTGTAACAGCAATAAACACCTTACTCAAAACTTCACTAACTTGAGAAAGAATTCTGTCAATCTTAATCGCGGAAACATTTGGAAATTTATCAATAATCTTTGCCAAAATATCACTTGATGGCATGTCTGACTTCAAGGTTCCAACATACTCATAAGGTAGTTTATTTGCAAATGCCTTATTAATGATAATAGCAAAATTTATTGATATGTCTCTATAGTCGACTTCTCTAAAGTTCTTAACGACACCGGTTACATCTCTACCTAATATATTTAAAGTAATCTTGTCATCGATTTTCATTCCTAGGTCATAGGCAGCTCTGCTATCCATAGAAATGAACATCTCATTTTCATTTCCCGGCTCCCACCATTCGCCCTCGATAATAGGATTGTCAGGCTTTGGTTTTTCTGACCAGGATATTCTTCTATCTCCTCTCACAACCCAAGCTGACCTATTGCCCTCGGAAACCACTTCCTCTATGGGGGTTCCATTTAATGCAACAAAAGTCGCACTAGCCATTGGACTAAATTCAAGCTCTACATTTGGATCAACGCCCTTGACAAAGGATTCAAGATCACCTTGAATATCCCTATCAATGCCGACAAAAAATAAATCCGGAGCCATTGATGGAATACTATCTGAGATTTCTTTTTTTAAATTATTTGCAACAAAACTCAAGGTAAGCAGCAGGGTTAATCCAATCCCCAAGGAGATTGTCATAATTGGTGCTAGTGACTTTTTAGCAACAATATTTCTGTAAGCAATTCTATAGCCATTGTTAGAAAATCTATAAAAATATTGCTTTAGCTGAAGTTGTTCAAGTAAGTGATTTATCTTCTCAAGCAGTCATTATTCAAAAAATATCATCAGTTTCCAGGGGAGATCAAATCCAGACTTATGTTGATACAGAAAAACTTAATCGCTTCATAATGCAAACAAGAAAAGAACTTGACATTCAAAAAAGATTACAGCCAAAAAAGCGAGTTTTTCGGTTAGGTCCGTCTGTAGCTGAAGAAAGCAAGGATTACGTCCTTTGGTTAAATCGGTACAATCAAACCAAGGCTGAGCATGATCGGTGGATGTATACTACTGCTGGTGCCGGAGCCGCAACTTTATTGTTTCTAAGTGGTATTATTGAAACAAGCGGAATTCTCGAAGTTTTACCCTGGATAGCCGGTGCTGGAACAGTTTATAGCGGAATAAGATTTTTCCGTTATCGAGATATGCTTAATGAGATTTCCACAGAAGGTCGTTCACAAGGATATTTTAGCAGTTCACTGACCGAAAAGAATTTTGAGTTAAGATGGATTCCATTTCAAAAAGGTCTACAGGTAGCCTTTATAAAGCATTTCTGACCTCTTTTATTACCTACCTTATTCTTCTCTACAAAATATTTGATACCTTCTCCGTAAACTTTTTCCACTAATATTCCCCGGCTTATATTTGTGGTTAAACCTCCAAACACTCCGAAAATTCAACTTGAGTT
>LURN01000041.1 GCA_001628405.1 Candidatus Thioglobus sp. REDSEA-S12_B1
GATAGTGCATACGACATCACCAAGTTCCCGTATGGGCCAGAGCATAATATCATTAAGTAAGATTACTGATTTTTAGAAATGATAAACATAGAGTATTCTGAATTACTCAGAGAGTTGCGAATAATTGCAAGGGAAGCTGGCTCTGAGATTATGAAAATCTATGAGAGCTCTATTGATGTAAATTTTAAGATTGATGGTTCACCAGTTACTCTTGCTGACGAAGCTGCAGAAAAAATCATCTTAACCAAACTCAATACTATCGCTCCTGATATCTTAATAGTGTCTGAGGAGAATGCTAGCAGCCATAGCTTTGAAGCTAGAGATCAATTTTTTCTCATTGACCCGCTTGATGGAACAAAAGAGTTTCTGAAGAAAGATGGGCTTGGCTCGTTTACTGTAAATATTGGACTGATCGAAAATGGAATTCCTACTTTAGGAGTGGTTTTTGCACCAGCACTGAACCGCATGTTTTTTGCCTCAATTATGACTGGGGCTTTTGAAGAGTATAAGGGTGATATGAAAGAAATAAGCGTCAGAGAAGTGCCAAACTCTGGTCCCGTTGCGGTTGCGAGTGTTTCTCACAGGGATGAAGCAACAAACAATTGGCTAAAAAATAATAATGTCATGGAAACGATTTCAATTGGCTCTTCACTGAAATTTTGTTTGGTTGCTTGTGGCGAAGCAGATGTTTACCCTAGATTTGGACCTACAATGGAATGGGATACGGCTGCAGGAGATGCTGTATTGAGATCTGCAGGTGGAAAGGTCCTACTCCCCAATAATGAACAATTCAGCTATGGAAAACAAAGCTATAGAAATAGCGCTTTTATTGCTTACGGAAATTTTTAAAATAGAATCTACAGATTGATCTTAGCTCTCGTAAGAATAAATCTCTACCATCATCTCATCGGCAATAAGCTCAAGCTTATCTCTCACAAGATTTTCATCAAGAGCTTTGGGCAAATGAAGTGTAATTTGGGCCTTAAAAAGCTGCTCTCCTGACATCGAAGCGTCAATGATTTCAGTCTTTAGCTCTTCAACATTAGCACTCAATTCATCGGCTAAAACATGAGAGAGTTTATTAATAATTCCAACATGGTTCTGCCCAATAAGCTCTATGTTATAACTCTTGACATCGCTGAGCTCGTCAACAGTGTGAGTTTCCTCACAAGCAATTTGAAGACCTAAGGAGGCGCCAGTTAAATCTTTTTTTAGTTTAGAAGCGTCGCTTGATGGGACATTTACCTTAAGAATCCCAGCAAATTTGCCTTCAAAGCTGGACATATTACTTTCAATCCAGTCTCCATTATTTGAAAGAATAATCTTTGACAGGCCGTCAACAAGCCCAGGCTTATCGTCTCCCAAAACGCTAATCAAAAATGATTTCATAAAAATCTACTTATAATCTTCAACACTCGGACAAGAACAAACTAAATTCTTATCACCATAGACATTATCCACTCGAGAAACCGGGGGCCAGTACTTGACTCGCCTAAGGCTTTCAACGGGATACGCTGCCTCTTCCCTGGAATATGAAAACTCCCATTGCGTTGATGTTACCATTTCTAGAGTGTGTGGCGAGTTAATTAATGGATTATCTTCAGTAGAGTACTCACCAGACTCAACCTTTTTGATCTCTTTTCTAATTTGTATCATTGCATCACAAAACCGATCGAGCTCATCTAAGGACTCAGATTCTGTTGGCTCAATCATTAGCGTTCCAGCAACTGGAAAAGACATTGTCGGGGCATGAAAACCAAAGTCAATGAGTCGCTTAGCGACATCATCAACGCTTATTCCTACTGAATCTTTAATAGGCCTAATGTCAATAATACATTCATGCGCAATTCTTCCATTTTCATCACTGTAAAGAATCGGATAGTGCTCCCCAAGTCGCTTAGCGATATAATTTGCATTCAGTATAGCGTTACATGTTGACTCATATAACCCATCTTTTCCAAGCATCGCTATATACATCCAACTGATTGGGAGGATGCTTCCTGAGCCCCATGGAGCGCCTGAAATACTTCCAACCTCTGTATTATTTAATGGTGTTCTAGGTAAGAAATCGATGAGGTGCTCTTTGACGCCAATTGGGCCAACGCCAGGACCGCCGCCGCCGTGAGGAATGGCAAAAGTCTTATGAAGATTAAGATGTGAAACGTCTCCACCAAATTCACCTGGAGCTGAAAGCCCAACCATTGCGTTCATGTTTGCTCCGTCAATATAAACTTGACCGCCAGCGTCATGAACAATATCGCAAACTTCTCTGACATCTTTTTCAAAAACACCATGAGTAGAAGGGTAAGTAATCATTATGGCAGCAAGATTTTCTTCGTGTTCTTTAGCTTTTGCTCTTAAATCAACAAGGTCAATACTCCCATCATCTGTACTATCGATGACTATAACTTTCATTCCTGCCATTTGAGCGGAGGCGGGATTTGTGCCATGAGCTGATGATGGAATCAAGCAAATGTTTCGGTTTTCATCGCCCCTACTTCGATGATATCCTCTTATTGCAATTAACCCAGCGTACTCTCCTTGTGCCCCAGAGTTGGGCTGAAGAGAGATTGCAGAATATCCAGTTGCCTCACATAGCATCTCCTCAAGCTCACTAATCATCTGCTGGTAACCAATCACCTGATTCATAGGTACTGCTGGATGAATTTGAGAAAACTCTGGCCAACTCACAGGAATCAACTCTGCTGCTGCATTTAGTTTCATTGTGCATGAGCCCAGAGGGATCATTGATCGATCAAGTGCAATATCTTTATCTCCAAGATAACGAATATATCTCATCATATTGGTTTCAGAACGATAAGTATTGAAAACTTCATGCGTCAGAAAATCAGATTCTCTTTTTAAACTCTTCTTAATTTTTGATTTATTTTTTTCAAAAAATAACTGAGCACTCAATTCTGACTCAGTATTGAAGATTCTCCATAAGTACTCTATGTCTTCAGGAGTACTGAGCTCATCAAACGAGACTGAGACAAGGGTTTTACTGAATACATTAACGTTATAACCATTTTTCTCAGCTTGCATGACTACTGCATCTGAATTTTTGACTTCAATGGATAAGGTGTCAAAATATGAGTCGTTAATGACATTAAAGCCCATATCCTTCATTCCATCAGCAAAGACACTGGCATATTTATAAATTCGTTGGGCGATATTTCTGAGGCCTTCTGGACCATGATAGACAGCATACATGCTGGCCATAATGGCTAAGAGTGCTTGTGCAGTGCAGATATTGCTGGTCGCCTTCTCTCGACGAATGTGCTGCTCTCTTGTTTGCAGTGCTAATCGATAGGCGAGCCTTCCTTTTGTATCAACAGAGGCGCCAATAATTCTTCCGGGCATTGAACGCTTGTACTTATCCCTGGTTGACATATATGCAGCATGAGGGCCGCCATATCCAATTGGAACACCAAATCTTTGAGTATTGCCTACTACAATGTCGGCACCCATTTCACCGGGAGGCTTCAGAAGTGTTAAGGCAAGTATGTCAGCGCTCACTGTAACAAGCGCCTTCTTGTCATGAATAGATTCTATTAATTTTGTGAAGTCACTAAATGCACCATAAGTATTTGGGTACTGCAGAAGCACACCAAAGCAATCAAGGTCTTTTAAATCGACAAGAGGGTCACCAAAAACTATTTCAATATTTAATGGCTCGGCTCTAGTTTTAATTACTTCTAAATTCTGAGCATAACAATCATTTGCAACAAAGAAAACATTGCTTTTAGACTTGCTCACACGATGGCTCAATGTCATTGCTTCAGCACAAGCAGTTGCCTCATCAAGCATAGATGCGTTAGCTAGGTCCATACCTGTTAGGTCAGAAACCATTGTTTGGTAGTTCATTAAAGCCTCAAGACGACCTTGAGATATTTCAGGTTGATAAGGAGTATAGGCTGTATACCAAGCTGGGTTTTCTTCGATGTTACGCTGAATGACTGGGGGTGTAATCGAGTTGTAATAGCCCTGGCCAATGAAAGACTTATAGCGAATATTCATTCTTGCAAGGTTTCTTAATTGTTTAAGTGCAGCAAGCTCTGACATGCCCTCAGCAATATTCATCGGCTCTTTTCGACGAATAACATCTGGCACTATTTCATCAATTAATTTATCTAAGTTATCAAAACCTAGATAGTTAAGCATACGATTTTTTTGTTCGCTAGATGATCCAATATGCCTATTTGTAAAAGCATCGTTGTTCAATAAATCTTCAATCTTATCTTTCATTTACTTTCTCTTTCTAATCCTCAATGAATGCGTTATATGCCTCTTCATCCATCAGCTCATCTAGCTCAGATGGGTTAGATAATTTAACCTTGATAAACCACCCTTCACCCATTGAGTCCTCGGTTACTATCTCTGGCTCATCCTCTAGTCGACTATTCACTTCAATAATAGAACCTGAAACTGGGGCAACTAGATCAGATGCTGCCTTGACCGATTCAATTACTGATATATTTTCGCCCTTAGTACATTCATCACCAACCTCTGGTAGTTCAACATATACTAAATCACCCAGTTGCTCTTGAGCAAAATCGGTGATTCCTATTACTACTAAATCATCCTCTTTGGCATCAACCCATTCATGGTCCTCAGAATATTTAATACTCATTACTTCTCCTTATTAATTTCAACCTCTGTAATAATTATGTTCAACAAATGGCAGTTTTATAATCTCAACTGCTATTATTTTATCTCTAACCAGCGCAAAGAGCTTGGACTGGCTTTGATTAAATTTTGTTTCTATTCTAGCAATAGATATTGGTTTGTTCAGAGTTGGACCAAAGCCTCCACTTGTAACATACCCAACTTGATTGCCATTTTCGTCCTGTATTGTTGCACCATCTCTGACTGGCATCTTACCTTCGGGAAGAATGCCCACGACTTTGGTATCAGATCCATTTTCAAGTTGGTTCAAAATCACTTGATCGCCTAGATAATTACCCTCTCGTTCTCCACCCAACCTTCTCACCTTGGAAAGTGCCCAATTCAAAGAAGATTCAACTGGGCTGTGACTAATATCTAGTTCATGCCCATAAAGAGATAGTCCAGCCTCAAGTCGAAGGGAGTCTCTAGCGCCAAGACCGATCCATTCAACCTCATCATTTGCAATCAGAAGGCTTGCAAGACTTTCAGCGTCCTTAGCTGAAACTGAGATTTCAAAACCGTCCTCACCAGTGTATCCTGAGCGAGTAACCAAACAATCTATTTCGTTGATCTTCGTCTGCTTGGCAGTCATAAACGCCATCTCTTTGATTGAGGGAGCATGCTCACATAGAACCTTAACTGCTTTGGGGCCTTGCAGAGCCAACAAAGCCAAATCATCACAAAACTCTAATTCACAGCTTGAACCTAAATGATGTTGTAAATGTTCAAAGTCAGAATCCTTGCATGCTGCATTAACAACTAGAAATAAACTGTTATCTCCAAGATTTGTCACCATTAGATCATCCATCACACCGCCATTTTCACTCGTAAAAAGAGCATAACGGGTTTTCATCAAAGGTAAATCAATGATGTCAACTGGAACAAGAGACTCTAAAGCACTCATAGCATGTTCACCAGATAATCTAATTTGCCCCATATGAGAAACATCAAAGAGTCCTGCTCTTTCTCTTGTGTGAGTGTGCTCTTTTTTTATTCCAAGAGGATAACTAACTGGCATTTCATATCCAGCGAATGGAACCATTTTTGCACCTGCATCAACATGCATTTTATGGAGTGGGGTCTTTCTTATTTCACTTCCTACAGACATTAGATTTTGTCTCAAAAAAACAATATTATATAAGATTAGTGTTTTTAGTTGAATTCAATTGCTCTTGAATTCAAATAAATAAATAAATTCGTATAATCCAACCTTTCAGCTTCTAACACATTACCAAATCTTGGCAAATTATTCTGTAATAATTTTTATTTGCTAATACCCACTATTCAAGCTATATATGGGATAAGGGTCTTCACCCTTTTCTACAAGTCGAATATTTTCAGCGATTGTTTTTGCAGCAGAACCGGGATTGCTTTGACCCGCAATATGCGGAGTAATGTATACAGAAGGATGAGCCCAAAGTGAATTATTTTCAGGGAGTGGCTCTTCTGCGAACACGTCCAAAGCTGCAGCACTAATGTATGCTTCATCTAAGACAGATAAAAGGTCATCCTCATTAATAATACCACCTCTTCCAATATTAATAATAAAAGAACCTTTTGGAAGATACTCGAGCTCAGACTTTGTCAATAAATTTATTGTGTTTTCAGTTAATGGCAGAACATTTATGAGGATATCAGTTTCACTGAGAAACTTCGAAAGCTGCTCATGGCCATAATAATATTCAATTGCCCCAAGAGAGTTTTTTGGTCTTGCACCCCATCCAACAACTTTAAAGTCCAGATTAACAAGTGACTCGCCAATTGCTTTGCCAATGTTACCTAACCCCATGATTCCAATTGTGCGGTCTTCAGACTGAACCGAGCTTTGCTGAATCCATTCGCGGTTTTGTTGCTGAATTCGATACTGATATTGATCGCTGTGAAAATGCAAAACCCAGTGAAGCGAATGCAGAATCATTTCATGGGTTAATTTTTTATCAACCAGTCGAACTATGGGAAGCCCATCTGGCAATTCTGGATCACTAATGACGTGGTCGACTCCAGCACCTAAAGATAGAATCGCTTTTAAATTAGGGTATTGTTTCAGAATTCCCCTTGGGTGCTTCCAGACCACTGCATACTCGATCTCATTAACATTACCCTCATCCGGATAGACTCTAACATCCATCTCTGGCATTGCCTCTTGAAGGCTACTAGACCAGACATCCATATCCTCCCAAAAGTCAGTAGAAGCTAATAATATTGCCATCTTAGATACCAATTTAAATAGTTAATTAATTATTATATCTTTGAGTTTGCTCTAAGATAATCAAGAATGTTATTCACAAGATCATCTATATTTGCGTCACTATTTTGAAGGGCAATTTCTGGCATTTCAGGCTCCTCATAGTCAGAGTCAATACCTGTGAAGTTTTTTAATTGCCCAGCTCTTGCTTTTTTGTATAAGCCCTTAGAGTCTCTGGCTTCGCAGACCTCGATTGGAGTGTCAATGAAGACCTCAATGAATTCGTCATCATTGAATAAATTCCTCGCCATTGATCGTTCTGCACGAAAAGGCGAGATAAAAGAAACAATGGTTATTAATCCTGATGAAACCATGAGCTTTGAAACTTCTGCAATCCTTCTAATATTCTCAACCCTATCTTGGTCTGTAAATCCTAAGTCTCTATTGAGGCCATGACGAACATTGTCACCATCAAGTAGCATCGTGTGTTTCCCAAGCTCATAAAGCTGTTTCTCAAGCTCATCAGCAATCGTTGATTTTCCTGAACCTGAAAGCCCAGTAAACCATAGTACACATGGCTTTTGATGTTTAGTTTTAGAGCGAGTCTCTTGATTTATATTTGTCTCATGCCAGCTAATATTTTGAGCTCGCCTTAAAGCAAAATCAATTACTCCAGCACCAATCTGCGACTTATTTGTAGTATCAAAAATTGTAAAAGTGCCAGTTTGTTGGTTGTCACTATAAGCATCAAAAGACACTCTTTGACTAAGTGATAACTTACAATAGCCTATTTCATCTTGCTCAAGCTTTTTAGCTGCGAGCTGGCTCAGTGTTTTGATATTAATCTTGAAGCTAAGATCTGTTACCTGGACAATAGTGCTTTCATTCTGGAAATGAATACTATAGGTTCTCTCAGGAATCATTGGCTCAGCATCAAGCCACAAAATATAAGCTGCAAACTGATCGGATAATTCCGGCTTATCTTCAGCCTTATTATTGCCGGAATTAACTACATTCATTCTGTCAAGAAGATCGTGAAGTCGATTAAATTGCACGTTTTTTGACATAACTTATTGGTTATTAAAATTTTGAGTTTGGGTTATTATTATAATTGATTAGTTAAGCAAACTATCCTCGAATGGATAATGGCTTAGGCGCTCTCCACCGGACTCATTTACAAGAACCATTTCTTCAAGCTTGACTCCAACTTCACCATCAGTTTTGCCAGAGTAGCTTTCTACACAAAGAACCATATTGGGCTCGATTAAACCATCATAGCCATCCCTTTCCCAGTCTTCATGGTAATAAATTTTGGGATACTCATCTGACAATCCAGCACCATGGAACAAACAAGGATAATGGTTAGCTTTAAAGTCGTTATTTCGTTCATATGCTTTTTTTGATAATTCAAAAAAAGACATGCCTGGTTTAATCAAATCTACATTAAAGTTGACCTCGTCATAAGCATGTTGATAGGCAATTCTTTGCTCTGTACTTCCTTTTCCTCCCTCGCATATCCACGACCTAGAAATATCAGCCATGTAGCCTTTTGGACCTATTAGATCAGTGTCAAAAGCTATCATTTCCCCCTTGACTATAGTTCGATTTGTTGCCTCCTGAAGCCAAGGGTTAGTTCGTGGGCCAGAAGAGAGCATATGACCCTCTATCCATGATCCGTTATTCGCAATATTGACTTTATGAAGAATTGACCACAGCTGTCTCTCGGTGACACCTGCAACAGAGCTTTGATGCATTAACTTCATGCCATGTTCTGCGACTGTAATTGAATGCTTAATGCACTCTATTTCAGTTGAGCACTTAATTTTTTTGGCCTGTTCAAGTATACACTCTGCATCCACAAGGTCATAATCAGCGCTTTTTAATTCATTGTAGGCTTCGGGCGAGATTCTTTCTATAGCAATCTTATTATTTTGACAATGTTCTTTGGTAAATTGTTTAACGTCACTGCAAAATAATTTAGCATTTTTTTCAAGATTTAAACCTCCATCAAATGGTGATAAATAATATGGTCGTCTATATTCTGAAACATTTGGGAAATCGTTTCTAGTAGCGCCATGCATTACTAATGGCCCCTCTAAAGGAACAAATAAATAACAGGTTGGAATGTGTGCTTGAAAAAGCTGATACTCATCAAAATCAATTGCATATCTCAAGCTTACAGGGTTTAGTAAGATTGCTAAACTGACATCTTGTTTTGCCATCGATTGACGTAATCGAGATAACCTATAGTCAAACATTTTTTGCAATGCTGAGAGCGCCATTTTATTTTCAAATATCATCTCTTTCATGGGCTTATTTCATTGGCTTGAGTTGGGTGTAGACTCAGTGGCTTTTCCAGAGCGAACTCTTGCAATTGTGCCATCTCGCTGAATTTTTCGAGTAGATTGGTTTATTTCATTTGCCAACTCTTTTAGTCGCAGACGTTTCGTTATTGGTACCAATCGGCCCTCATCAGCGAGCCCTTGATATCTGTCATATGCTGCATATTTCTTATGCATCTGATGAGGCTGGTATAGACTCATGTCATCTGGTGTAATATCATATTCAATATTAATAGCACCGCTCTTTGCCGCTGCTTCCAATAACTCTATGCCAGTTTCTGTTCTCACAACAACGGCGTTGGTACCACGATCTGTCTTGCTCCCGCTTCGAGTTGGAGACCCTCCAATCCAGGTGTCAGAGGCCGCAATATCGGCCGCCTCTCCGATACCATCAGGACAAATTTTGCATCTGAACGGAAGATTCCATGTGCTCTCATCGTCTCCCCAGTAATCAAGGTAATGCAGCTCTTTTTTCTCATGAAGCGTCTCAATTTGCATTGGTCCTGGGCAACCTTGACCCCGATAACGAAGCGATAAGAGCTTATCTCGATCAACTCCATTACGAGTTAAAAAATTATCTGTTGAGCTTGGGCTCATAAAGCCCCCACAAACAGGTGTCAACCAGTATTTAACTAATTCATCCACCCTTTCGTCATATCGCGCCAAATTTCTTAGAGCGCTGATATCGCAGGGTTTGCCGATAAATGCAAATGGACTGCCGCGAGATAAAACCTCGTCTATATCAATAAGTGGGGCGGCAGGTCCATACCTCGATCCTGTCGCTTCGAGAACATCAGCCTCAGTGAAACTTAAAAACCTTGTCCCAAAAGTTGGTTCTTTACTAGACGCCTTTACATGCAAGATGAAATCTACTCTTTTCTCGCTTAAAAGAAACTTCGCGAGTGCTGTTAGAACGCCTCCCGTAGACCCCTCAAATCGTATTTTTGGATTGCCTGCCCAAGCCCTAACAATTCTATGCCAGGGCCCCCAAACATTATCTGTCTTAGTGTTAGGACTTAGTTGGTTTTTTGGTAAACCCTCAATTCGTGTTCCTGGGCATATTTGGAAAATTTTATCTACCGTAGCGTCATCCAAATCACCGATAATCACGGGTCTCTCGAATCCGTTCATTGATTTAACGACCTTGATCTTGCTTGATCCAGCTATTGATTGACAGATGCCGCATCCTGAACATAAACCCTGCTCTGATATAGAATTCATTCTATCAATGGCTGATTTACTCATTATAAAAAATCCTTATCCAAACTAAAGTTGTCAACTCCAACTCCCTAATGTTTCTTTCTCAATTTTTGATTATGTGCTTCCTCAATTAATCGAACTACACTTAAATGCGGTGAGTCATCACCATATTGACTTTTTGCCTCTTGATAGGTTTTATAAACTTTTTCACCTAGTGGCATTGATATGCCTAGATGATGGCCGAGCTCAACAATGAGCTTAATGTCTTTTTCAGCTAGCCCCAAAGAAAATGAATCGTCATAACTACCATCAAGAACTTTTGGGATATAGTTTTCAACAACATAACTTTGCGAACAGCTATTCATTAATACGGAATGAAGAGTTTCCAAATCTAGATTTGCTTTAGCCCCCATCATTAGAGTCTCTCCAATGCCTTGAGCAACCAAGTAGTTCAGATGGAGTTGAACTAATTTTGTAACGTATCCTGATCCAGAGGGCCCCATATGAATCACCTTGCTAGAAAAAATCTTAAGCAACCATTCAAATTTCTCCAAGACTGTTTTTTCAGCACCAATAAAAATAGTCAAAGTTCCAGCTGCTGCTCGTTCAGCACCTCCACTCACTGGAGCGTCAACTAATGTCAAGTGGCTCGGAGCTATCTCTTTAACGCGATCCCACTCCGATAATTCATTTGTTGAGGTTTCAAACCAGATAGCACCTTGCTTTAAATTATTCAGAATGCCTTCATTGCCGAATGCTAATTGATTGACTTCTTTTGAGCTTGGAAGCGATGTAAATAATACGTCACACTGACGACACATCTTTGATATGTTTTCACCACTGGTAGCGCCTTTGTCAACAAACTGAGACATGGCTTCTATGTTTATATCAAGAACAATTAAGTTGTTGCTTGAATCATTGCAATAATTTAACAAATTATTGGCCATTCCTGAGCCCATATTTCCTAAACCAACAAAACCTATATTCATTTTCTTTCCTAAATCAATTGCTTTATTTAACCGTTAAACGATGTTCGTATAGTTCATTGTAGTGAGGCATAACTATGTCATAAATCTTTTTGACACGTTCGGGTAAATCATTAACTTCAACATAGTTGCGTTTTTGTGGCTTCAAACCATCTGAATTTCGTAAATTTTCATGAAATGACCCACCATCCCACCAACTGACTTCCTCTCGCTCGCCTGGCTTCCAACTTAGCGCCTCTTCAATAAATGGAATGCCTACAGCATTGCAATAAGTCTCAATCATCTCATATGGATTTTCAAGAAGGTCATCACTATCAATAACTACCGGCACCTTATTAGAAATTGAATAAACTTTATTAAAAAGCTCTCTTTGCTCAATATAGCCCAATTCCTCAATGACAAAGTCTGGAAAATGCTTGTATATTGAGCTGATTGTTTTTGCTGGATTTCTAATTAAGAAGCTATGATTAAAATGAGACAGAAACTCTTCAGTCCAAATAGTGCTTACATAGTGCGGAAAGTCCTTAGTAAAAACCGGTTTTTTGGAAGCAGTTTGCTTTAGGTTTAAAAAAACACTATCTAGCGTTAGTCCAGGTGTACGAACACTATCTTTTTGCAATCTTGGCCATAGTGGACTCTCTCCCTGGTACCAGGCCTCTCCAAATGGCTCATGAAAACATTCCATATCACCGCGCTGGCGCATCATCCACTCAAATGCTGTTGAGGTAGACCTAGGTGTTGCCCAAAGTGTTAGTATTTGATGCATAAATTAAGATGCCTTACTCAGCATTGAGAGTAGTTGTCCATGTTGACCTATGGGGGCTAAATTTAGAGTCTTAAAAATCCTCCAGTAGAGTGCAATATCTGATGAAACGACAGGCATATTAGTTACCTTCTCAAAGCTAGGGATATAGTATAGCGCTCTTTTAGGCAACCCATCTTCACGCCTCCAATTTGGCATACCATTAATCACGATTGCATCCGCATCAGGCACCTGTTCTGCAACGTAGGTCACCGATTTCTCAGCTAACTCATGAGGAAAAATCCAAGTCAGATCATTTACCTCTTGTTGTGTTTGATAGAATCCTTGGTCTACAAAATTTCCAACATAGGCAACTTCAAATCCAGCCTCTCTAAGGAATCGAGCGATACCGTCACGCCAATCAGGCCAATAATATACTGAGTTTAAAGCTATTTTTTCTGCATTAATCTCATGAAGAGCCTCCACTAGACACATGCCCGCCATATGAAAGGGTGTTTCGTACTTATCACTCAATTTATTACAGAATTCACGAATTTCATTTGGACTTGTTCCATTACAATGAACCCAGTTGGTTCCAACTTGACCAACAACATCTGCACCACTATTTGACATACAGTTTACAAATTCCTCTAGAAGATCAAAGTTTTTTGTTCTCTGTTTCAATTCATGAGCGTAACCTGGGACATGCATTATTCGACCATGAACTCCTACCTCCTCAGGTGCTATTCCTAGGAAGTCGCTAGGAGCAGCATCAAAATCATGAGGCGGAGAAGTAAATCCAACCTGATAGGGAAATAATTTATTTGCTGGGTTTTTCCATCTTTCTGGCTTCATGACTTTTCCTCTCTAATCAGTTAAATCATCAAGTCTTTCAAGGTTGCGCTCATGATGAATTGGCATTGAACGACCATAGAATGCTTCAGCATGATGCGGTCTATTGACTAAATATGGATTTGTCACATAAGTTGGAAGAGCTATGATTCTAGGCTCTTTTCCTGTGGTTTTTGTGACCCTGTGAAGAGAATATCGGCCTTTAAATATCTGAATATCTCCAGTTTTTAAACTCAAAACTCTCACTTTTTCTCGTTGGCCATGCAAAACACTCTTAACGTCTTCAAAATTTTCATTTTTTGGTGTGCGGATATCCGGAGCATATTCAAAATCACCCCCATCAATTGACTCATTAACCAATATACTCACTGTGAAGTCATTTCCATCGAAATGCCAGGGAAAATAATCACCATCATGCATGACGCTATATGGATTTCTCCCAAGAGGCTCAGCCCAACGATAGATTGGACCTACATTCAAACAGTCAGATACAAAATGAACCATGACATCAGAATCGTATATCTTGCGCAGTATAGAATCTCTATCTAGCAAATCGGAATTTATAAAAGAAGATGTTCGTTCTTCAAAAAATCGCTTCGGATGGTCTTTAGGCAATGTAGTATCGTCTTCGGTTAGATAAGGGTTTACAAATTTGTGAGCTCTTCGAGAATCATTAATAAGCCTAAAGGCTTCATCCCTCATTTTTTGTACTGCTGAACTAGTAATAAAATTAGGGATATGTGCACACCCCCATTTCTCTAGATCTTTACGACAATCATTAACGAGCATCTCTCTTATTGGACTCGTCAAATCGTGTATAGGGAATTCTTCTAAATCGACAAACTCTTCTAATCGAATTTCAAAAGAACTAAAAGCCGATGGTGCCGAATTATTTTTCATTATCTTTTTACTCTTTATAGGACGGGTCAAGTCGATCGCATCGACGCAATAATGCAGGCCATTCATATAAACCAGGCTTAAATGCCTCGTATTGCTTAGAAGCAATTGGCCATAGCTGCTCTAAACCAGAGTCTATCTCAATCTTTGACGCAGTTGCTGAGAGTGCAACTTCACACATCCGAATTAAATAGTACATATTCATAAAGCATTGGCCAGCTGTCTCTCCTACAGTTAAAAAACCATGGTTTCTCATTACAAGGCAAGAGTTATTGCCTAAATTTTTTGCAATCCTTAGTCTTTCATCTGGATCAACAGACAAACCTTCCCATTCGTGATAACCAATTTTGCCAAATAACATTGAAGAGTCTTGAACAAGAAAAGGGATCTCCTTAAAAGCAGTTGCCGCAATAGCACTGGGCGGATGCGCATGAAAGACAAATTTATTGTTAGGATGATTTAAGTGAATTGCACTATGGATTATAAATCCTGCGGTATTAACATCCTTTGGCCCCTCAAGAACATTTCCCTCTTCATCAACCTTGATTAAGTTAGACGCACAAACCTCTTCATAAGACAGCCCAAAACGATGCATATAAAAATGATGCTCAGATCCTGGAACTCTCGCAGTAATATGATTCCAAATTGTATCGTCCCACCCATGCATTGCGGTTAATCTAAACATGGCAGCTAAATCTATTCTTATCTGCTCTTGTTGCAAATGAAGATTATTTTTCTCTTTACTCATATCATGAATTTATTCATAAAAAATTTCTAATATACCTTTTAAATAAATATTTGACTTGATAAAAATATGATTTATAAATTAACTAATTCGATATAAATAGGACAAATCAACAATATAATATCAAAATATTAATATTTAAACACTAATCAAATTAAGGGGTGAATTTTGAATATTGAACACATGAGAACTTTTTTAGAGGTGACTACGACTGGGAGTTTTTTACTATCCGCAGAAAAATTACATGTTACTCAATCCACTATCAGTGCGAGAATCAAGTCACTTGAAAATCAACTTAACCAAAAACTCATCATTAGAAACAGAAATGGATGTAGCCTAACGACTGCAGGTAGAATTTTTCAGCGCCATGCTTATACAGCTGTCACATCTTGGGATAAAGCCCGTCAAGAGATAGCCCTTCCAGACGATATGATTGGCACATTTATTCTAGGGGTCCAGCTGAATCATTGGGATTATTTTGCTCCAAGTTGGCTAAACTATATGCAGACTATGGCTCCTAATATAGTAACAAGGGTTATTAGTGAATATTCAATTAGTCTCATGAATCTTCTAAAAGATGGTCTCATTGATATGGCAATACTCTATGAACCAATCCATCACCCTAGTATAAAGATAGATAAGCTAATGGATGAAAAGTTAGTTTTAGTCTCAACGGAGCCTCGCTCAATAGAATCAGGCCAAGTTGAAGGTTATGTTTTTGTAGACTGGGGGTATGGCTTCACAACACAACATAACTTAGCCTTCCCAGATGCACATAATCCGAAAATTTCATTTGCAATTGCAGATACTGCTCTGAATCATGTTCTAAAAAATGGAGGCTCAGGTTATTTTTCTGAAGCCTCGATTCAACCACTACTTAAAACTAAACAGTGCTTCCTTGTTAAGGATGCTCCAATCTTTAATCGACCTCTTTATCTTGGTTATTCAAAAAATGGCATGAACTCTAAATTGTTTAACGACTCTATAAAAGCACTAAATCAAACAATATCATCTAGGTCAAAAAAGTAAATGGCAGTACTATGAAAATTGATGCAATAAAGACGCAAATTATCGAAATACCATTTGATAATACTATAACAACTGCCATTCATACTATGAGATCAGTTGGATGTGTTCTTCTAACTATCAAGACAGACGGGGGGATTTCAGGTGAGGGATATTTATTTAGTTTGAATGCTAAAAACATCAAAATTTATAATGAGCGGCTCTCTAAAGTTGCTTCTTTATTGATTGGTCAGGACCCTTTATTAATACCATCTATTTTGAAAAAGATAAATCTTGCAATAGACTCCATAGGCAGAGATAGTATTAGCATTGCTGCTCTATCAACGCTTGATACTGCTCTATGGGATATCAATGGAAAAGCGAATAATTTGCCTTTACATAGACTATTTGGCATTCATCATACAAAAGTTAAAACCTATGCCAGCGGGGGATTGTGGCTATCCCAATCTATTGACTCAATAATTAATGAAGCTCATGAATTTTTACGCCAAGGTTTTTTAGCTATGAAGATTAGAGTTGGAAGTAGCAATAACTCTGTAGATATAGAACGCGTTAGAGAGCTAAGAAAAGCAATTGGACAAGAAATTGAACTGATGGCTGATGCTAACCAAGGCCTCAGCATTGATGATGCTATTGCTCTAGGAAAAGCTCTCGAAGAGTATGATTTAATCTGGCTGGAAGAGCCAGTTAATGCCTATGATTATAAAGGACATGCAATGGTTAAAAAGCAAGTAGCAATACCTATTGCTTCTTGTGAAAACGAATATTCTATTGAAGGTGTCCAGAAAATGTTAGATGCAGGAGGGTGTGATGTTGTAATGCCCGATCTTCAAAGAATTGGAGGCATCTCTGAAATGAGGACAACAGCTCATCTATCTAATTCTTATGATATTTCAATCTCTACACACATCTTTACAGAGCAAAGCTTATGTGTTGCAGGTTCTGTTGAGAACTGCATCTCAGTTGAACATATGCCATGGTTTGCTGAAATTTTTAATGAAAAAATCGATATTATTGACGGATATATCAACATTCCAGAAAGGCCTGGAACAGGTTTTACGTTTAATCAAAATGCGATAAAACAATTCAACATTTAGTGAATTTTTTAAGATTTGAAATTTGTTTCATAATGTAGAATGGCAATTTTCATATCGATAAATTTACTATGTTTATCAGTGTTTTAGACTTATTTAAAGTAGGGATTGGACCATCAAGCTCTCATACCATGGGACCTATGGTTGCGGCAAACGCATTTCTAAATGATGTCGGTCATTATATTGAATCAAATCCAGACACCACTGGTTATCATATTAGGTGCACGTTGAAAGACTCATTGGCCTATACCGGTGTTGGGCATGCAACCGATAAAGCGGTTGTCCTTGGACTTCATGGTTATCTACCCGATACAATAATCGATGAGAACATGGATGAAGTTATCGATCGAACCTGGAACTCTAAAACTGTAACTATTGGTGAGGATAAAGTCGCTTCTTTCTTTTCAGAAGATGACATTATTTTTGATACGCGTAACTCATTAACACAACACCCAAATGGTATTATTTTTGACCTCTTGAATAAGTCTGGTGAGCTGTTATTTTCAAGTACATATTTTTCAATAGGTGGTGGCTTTATATCAACCTTAGAAGAAATTGACAATGTCGAAGCTCCAATAGCTGCTGAGCCAAGTTCGGCCTATCCATATCCATTCGATAACTCTGATCAGATGCTAGAAATGTCTAAAAAACATAATAAATCGATTTGGGAAATGAAGCTAGCTAACGAAATAGAAAACCTCCCGGAAAAGATGCTCAATGAGGAATTAGATAAAATCTGGAACGCAATGAAAACTTGTGTTGAAAGAGGCCTGACTACTGAAGGAATATTGCCTGGGGGTCTGAACACTAAAAGACGAGCTAAACAACTTCATGAAAGCCTATTAAATGATTCTGAAAATGCTGGCACAAGCGACTGGCTATGCGCCTATGCTATGGCTGTAAACGAGGAAAATGCTGCTGGTCATATGGTCGTAACAGCACCTACAAATGGTGCTGCAGGAGTAGTTCCAGCGACACTTTACTATTACTATAAGCATAAGAATGCAACTCCAGAACAGATTAGACAATTTCTCTTATCAGCCTCTGCAATTGGTGGTCTAATCAAACACAACAGCTCAATTTCTGGAGCAGAAGTTGGGTGTCAGGGTGAGGTTGGCTCTGCTTCCTCCATGGCTGCAGCAGGATTATGTGCTGCAAGAGGGGGAACAAGTGAACAAATTGAAAATGCTGCTGAAATGGCTCTAGAGCATCACATTGGCATGACCTGTGATCCTGTAAAGGGATTGGTTCAGGTTCCATGTATTGAAAGAAATGGCTTTGGAGCGGTTAAAGCCTATACAGCAAGCTCACTCTCCTTAAGAGAAAGCGGCGAGCACTTAATTTCACTGGATCAATGTATAGCTGCAATGAAGAGAACAGGCCTTGATATGTCTACAAAGTATAAAGAGACCTCACTTGGTGGATTAGCGGTAAGCTTTATTGAGTGCTGAATTAATCAGTATCAACTAGGCCGGCTCCTGCTCCTGATGCTCTTGATTCGGCGCTCGATTTAACTAGACATCGAGAAAAATACTCATAGATTTTTGGCCATTTTTCTCCAACCTTGACTCCATTATTCAAAACCTCAAGTTTTTCATTTTTTATATCAAATGTTTGAGTTTTTCCATTTGGAACTTCTGTGTTATTAGAGTCTAAAGAAGAAATGTAGATATCAGCATAATGGCTTGACTCTATTGGAGCCTTTGAAGTAGAGATAATTTCCCACTTCGTATCATCTACGAAATTTACTTCATAAAAATGGTTGTCCTGATCAATCCAAGATGCCTTAACACCAAAGCATTGATTTGCGCCAAGAGCTGCAATCACTAGGAAAGGGCAGTCAACATTGGATATTTTCAGCTTACCTTCAAGGCCATTAAATTCAATCCAGTCTATACAGCTTACCGAGGCCTCTAAAGAGGACAATACCTTGTCTTCTGGACAAAAAAGATGACTTATCTGATTATCTTTTTCAAACTTTATTGAAAGGCTACTTTTTTTATGATCAAGATGATCTAACGCCGACAAGCTGCACTCACAAGGATCGAAACCATTTTGTGCAGCCCAAATATTACTTCTTGCAAAATCCTCAGAAACACCAATAGGCGCATTGACACCAAAGCCTGCACGCGTGAAATAAAAAAGAACTTCGTTTAATGAAATCGTTAAATCGCTTTTTGGCATGAACAATTAATGCATGGGTAAGACTGAGAACGCCCAGCAATTGGAAAAGACCAGCAATCATGATTTGGATCTTGGACTTGCTCTGGAAGGGGAGCACCCTGGTACATTGAAATGCGAGTCCAGAGATCAGACTTAGGATCAAACTTTGAGGCACCAAAGAATGCCAACTTGAACCGCAACAAATCTAGTGGCCTCATAGACTCACTCAGTAAATTATCTTGAACTTCGGAGTAAGGCCTTTCAAAAGTATTCTGAATTCTGCGAATAATATGTCTGAACTGAGGATAGATCATCACAAATTCACCTATCGGCATATCTTCATCAGTTCTTGCTAATACCTCATTTAAATCATGGACATCGCGCCCAATGGCTAGTGGCATTTCCTGATCAACGCCCTCATCAACCCCTCTAGATCCAAATCTTGGCTCTAACTTATCCTCCGAATAATACCAAAAGTGGTGCTGAGACTCCTCAAGAGAAAAGTCAATTGTTGTTGCCCATTTGTAAGCATCAGCAACAACCTCCTTTAATTGAGATAAGCTCATAGCAGCCTTAAATTTAGGTATTTTAGCTGTCGACATTGTGTCAGCAAGGTCATCAACAATTGAGCCATGAGGCTCAATAATTAAGGAAACAATCATCTCTTGGCACTCCAAAGAAAAGTTATCCTCAACATACTGATAAATTCCATTCCATGGATAAGGTCTAAAGATATTAGACTCATCTTCACACCACATTCTAAGTGCTTGGATTTCGTCTGTGAGGCAATTAATTCTTGCTGATTGAGCTTCATCATCAACATTCCATTCGTCAATATGCTGGCTTACCTGAAGCAAAGACTTAAGAAAAACCTCAAGAGTTCTTGGCAATGCAGTTTCAATAGATCTGACTCTTGCTAACGCAGTTTCTTTGGCAACAACCCAGTTGTGAATGAGTGTTGGATGCTTCAATAAAAAAGGCGCCATCCCGAGTCCTGTAGAATTACCAACGCCAATGAATCTACTTATGTTTTGATCGAGTCGAACTGCCTGCTCACCACCCCTCACTCTGGCAAGCTCCTCAACCAAATCAATGGTAAACCATCGAATCAAATAGACTGCTAATAGTTCAATCTGAAATGGACCGCTGCATTCAGGCCGATCAGCAATCTTTTCTCTATCAGCACAGCCGAATTTACCACTACCATAGACCGCGGTTGTTCTCATTAGGTATCCCACCGAAGAAATCAATTCTATGTCGGGCTGATTTCCTGATGCCAATGCATTTATAATATTCTCAAAGACTCTGAGGCTTTTATTTGCCCTTGCCAGAACAAGCTCACTTGGCCTATACCTTCCGCCTTCTTGGAGAGGAGTGTTTTTAGCTAAATAATCAATATCCTCTTGTGTTGGAACACCATCAAACAGACTAAATGTAGCATCCCATACCTCTGCAATAACCCTGTCAGTTCTCATATCAGCAGGAATCTCTTGCGTAAATGCGATTAATGAATAAGTTCTTTTTGGAGTTATTGCGGAGTAAACACTGACGCCATAACCGTCTTTATCAATATTACTAATTATTCTTTTAAACTGCCAATTCTCCTGAGACATTCGCCTAATGAGTGATCTCATAAAGCTTAATCGTGTAGGAAATGAGGAGCCCATTCTGTCTAGGCGCATAACCTTTTCAGGTGACCTCATAAAATCAGATTCAATATCAATTAATGCAGTTTCACTAGACATAAATTTATTTTAAAGGTTCGAATGAGGCTTCGAAAAAATTTAACCAGTTTTTGCCCATGACTAACTCAACATCTTCATTTGAGAAGCCTTTTGACAACAATCCCGATGCGATGTTAACAAAATCTCGGTTGTCACGAAACCATTCAGGCTGGTCTGGAAAACCAGCAAAGCTTGCTGACCCTTCTCCATAATCACGGTCATTAGTCCACGTTCCATTTCTCATCCACTCTACAACACTGTCGGGCTGATTTTGACAAAGGTCTGTTCCAATACCAATGCTATTGATTCCCATAAGATCAGCTGTATCAGCAATCATATTGCAAAAACTCTCTAATGTGCAGCTTGAACCATCTTTGAGATGATGAGGATAAACTGAAAAACCAAGCATACCTCCACTCTCACCTAAGGCTTTAAGCACCTCGTCCGATTTGTTTCTCAAAGCGGGGTGCCAAAAAGTCGGATTTGCATGAGTGATAGCAATTGGACGCTCTGAAATTTCAATTGCCTCCAGTGTGGACCTTTCTGAAGAATGGCTCATATCAACCACAAGCCCTACGCGATTCATCTCTTTTATAACCTGTTTGCCCATACGGGTGATTCCAGGATCATTCTCTTCATAACAACCTGTACCCAATAAACTTTGATTGTTATATGTCAGCTGCATAAACCTAACGCCTAATTGATGACATACCTCAACCAGCCCAATATTGTCTTCAATTGGTGAACAATTTTGAAAACCAAAAAATATCGCTGTTCGTCCTTCTTTTCTTGCTTTTAATACGTCACTTGCAGTCCTTCCTTGAAAAATTAGAGCGGAATAATCCTCAAATCTTCTATTCCAATCAATAACATTTTGAACCATCTCTTGAAAATCTTCGTGATAACAAATTGTCACATGAATTGCGCTTATACCACCCCAATTGATTTGCTGAAAAACCTCTTCACTCCAATTATTGTATTGAAGCGCATCAATGAAAAGTGATTGGTGAGCCATTATGGATTTCCGCTTGAAATGTAAGAAGTTTTAACTTGAGTATACAGCTCTTTGGCGTAACTACCTTGCTCTCTTGGGCCAAAACTTGAATTTTTTCTACCCCCAAATGGAACATGGTAATCAGTACCAGCAGTGGGTAAATTCACCATTACGCATCCACTCTCTGCATTCCTTCTGAAGTGGCTTGCTGTAGATAGTGACTGAGTTATAATCCCTGAAACTAGACCAAAATCAGTATCATTTGCAACTGATAATGCCTCATCGTAGTCCGCAACCTTAATCACACATGCCATCGGTGCAAAAAGCTCTTCTCGGTTAACCCTCATTGAGTTATTACCACCAATTAATAAGGCTGGCTGCATATAAAAACCTGGGTTATCTAGCTCAAGTTTTTCGCCTCCACAGACGACTTCACAGCCCTCTTCTTTAGCCAGTGCCATATATTTAAGATTAGAGTCAAGTTGCTGCTGACTAGCAGCTGGACCGATTTGAGTTCCCTCTTGAAGAGCATCCCCAACCTTGAGAGCTGAAGTTGACTCTTTCATGCGATCAACAAATTCATCATGAATCGATGAATGAACAACCAGTCTTGATGAAGCCGTACATTTTTGACCGGTCGATCCAAAAGCTCCTGCTGTGGCTGCAGCAACCGCAACATCCATGTCAGCATCATCCATTACCACTAGTGGGTTCTTAGAGCCCAACTCAAGCTGAAACTTTGTTAAATTTTTCGCTGCTGAACTCGCAATCTGACGACCGACATCGTAAGAACCAGTAAAGCTGATTGCGTGAACTTTGGGGCTTTCTGCCAAAGCCTGACCGATTGATGATCCAGACCCCATTACCAAGTTAAATAACCCATTAGGTATATCTTGTTTTGCAATAATCTCAGTTAGCGCAACCGCACTAGCTGGTGTCAAATTAGCAGGCTTCCAAATAACTGCATTACCAAATGCTAGAGCTGGAGCAATTTTCCAGCTGGCTGTTGCAGTTGGAAAGTTCCATGGAGAAATAATGGCAACTGTTCCCATAGGCTCACGACGGACATCAATTTCAATATTTGGTCTGACTGAATCAGCTGTATCTCCCCCCTGCCTTAAAACTTCAGCGGCGTAGTAGGTAAAAAATTGACCTGCTCTATAAACCTCACCCTTTCCCTCTGCAAGAGGCTTGCCTTCTTCCCTTGAAAGAAGCTCTCCAAGCTCAGCACTGCGTGCCATCATCTCCTCGCCAATCTTCATTAAAACGGCTTGACGCTGTTCCAGACCTGTTGCAGCCCATTGTCTTTGTGCAGCTTGAGCAGAATTAAGAGCATCCTCCAATTGAGCATTATTGGCTTGAGCAAATTCACCAATGATATCGTTTGTATTGGATGGATTAATATTTGATATTGAGCTAGCGCCCTTAACCCAGTCACCGGCTATGTAGTTATTAGAAAGATTTGACATTACTTAAATTCATTTTTCAAAATGATAAATTTTACTCTTAATTATTGATATATCAAGAATATAAGCATTTTAGTGGATATAGTATTTTTCACCTTTCTTTGAAAAAAAACTGTTGCGTTAAATAAATTATTAATCTACGATACGCTTATTGTAATAGAGATTAAAAAATAACGTGTCAAGCACTACAGAGAGACTTGGTCGAGCAGCTAGAAGGTCTGACCGCCTGAAAGTAAAAATCGAAATGCTCCCTACACTGAAGAGGAACATTCCCCTAACGGAGCCAATGAATGCGGAAGAGATTGAAAAGATGGATGACGCATCACTATCCATCCTAGAGGAGGTAGGTGTTGAATTTCATGATCCAATTGCTCTGGAGCATTGGAAAGAGGCAGGAGCTGATGTTAAGGGTGAGCGAGTTCGCTTTGATAGGGGCCTTATTAAAGAACTAATCAAGTCTATTCCAGAAAACATTACTATGCATGCGCGTGACCCCAGTAAATCGCTGCAAATTGGTGGTGACAACTCCATATTTGTGCCAATGACTGGAGCGCCTTTCCTCACCGACCTTGAAAATAACAGAAGACTACCAACGCTCGATGATCTTGCTAATTTTCATAAGCTTTCCCACATGCTTCCTGCCATTCATTCAAGCGCCCATCACATCGTTGAGCCAATGGATCATGCAATTTCTCATAGGCACCTTAGGATCACCTATTCATCCATGAAGCACTCCGATAAAACCTTTATGGGAATGACAAGTAGTGGCAAGAATGCGGAAGACGTAATCGAGATGTGCAAGATTCTCTTTGGAGAGGAATTCATAGATAGTCATGCAGTTGTTACTGGCAACATCAATGGAAATTCACCTCTAGTGTGGGATCAAACTATGCTCTCAGCACTGAGAGTTTTTTCTGCTCATAATCAACCTGTTCTCTGCTCTCCTTTCGTTCTTGGCGGCGCCAATACTCCCGCAAGCGTTGCTCCAACTGTAGCTCAAGTCAATGCGGAAGCTTTATCAGCACTAGCCTACACCCAAGTTATTCGCAAAGGTGCGCCAGCAATCTATGGACATTACTTGGCTACCGTGTCGATGCAGTCTGGTGCTCCAATGGCTGGAACTCCAGAAATTTCTCTAATGAATTTTATGATTGGCCAGATGGCAAGATACTATAAAGTTCCTTGGAGAAGTTCAAATACTCTAGGAGGCTCAAAAGTATTCGATGCTCAATCAGGATATGAAAGTGCATCAACAATGATGGCTGTCCTTTTATCTGGGGCAAACTATATCTGGCATTCTGCAGGATGGAATGAGGCAGGTATGCACTGCTCAATGGCAAAGTTTGTGGTTGATGCAGAGCAGTGTGAAATGGGATATAGAATGGCCGAAGGTGTCCGATGGGACGACTTTGAGGAAGGCTTAGCGGCGATTAGAGATGTTGGGCCTGGCGGTCATTACTTAGGCCATCCCCATACCATGGAAAACTTTCAAAGAGCCTTTTTTATGCCAAAGCTTTTTGACAATAACTCCATTGAACAATGGCAAGCTGACGGAAGTCAAGATACAATTCAAAGAGGTCTTGACGGAGCCAAAAAATTACTAGAAGACTACCAAGAACCTAAACTTGATCAAGCAAAAGATGAGCAGCTATTAGATTTCATAGCCAAAAGAGAGGCCACGATTCCTAAAATGGAGGCACTCAATCAAGAGTACTAGAATATGAATAATAAGAAATCAAATGTTGTTCTTGTGACTGGTGCTACTGGTGGAATTGGAAAATCTATAGTCAATAAATATGCTGGGCAAGGCTTCACGCTTGCAATTGCCGATAGAGATGAAGATGAAGCTAATAAACTGGCCAATGAAATCAATCATAATGATGGCAAGGCGATGGTATTTTCTGGTGATCTTTTAGATCAAAGCTATTGCGACAATCTTATCAGTGAAGTTCAGACAAAACTAGGGGGTGTTGGAATACTCATTAATAATGCTGGATTTATGAGTCGCGGCGATATCACTCAAACCAGTGATGAGGATTATGAGCTATCAATGAAAATCAATGTTGAGGCTCCGTTTAGATTAATTCGAGCGGCAATACCCGTGATGGCCAAAGCTGGTGGTGGATCTATTGTTAACATATCATCATGCTGGGGAATTAATCCTGGACCCAATCATCTGATTTACTGCACGACAAAAGCGGCCTTGGCAGCTATGACAAAGTGTCTAGGTAGAGACCATGCTCATCAGAATATCCGAATCAATGCGGTATGTCCTAATGAAGTCAATACTCCAATGCTTAGAACGGGTTTTGAAATCAGAGGATTAAATCCTGATGATGCTATTGAGAAGTTAAATCAATCCGTTCCTATTGGGCATATTGCTGAGCCAGATGAGATTGCTGATGTAGTCTCATTTTTGAGTTCAAATGAAGCTAGGTATATTTGTGGGTCCTTAGTGGAGATTAATGGTGGAAAAGCGGTTTACTAATAAAATTGTTGTTGTTACTGGAGCCTCAAAAGGGATTGGCTTAGCCTGCGCAGAGCGCCTACAAAAAGAAGGTGCAATCGTGTGCGCTATTCAAAGAGGACACTCAAAACTATTTGATTCTTTTCAGTTTGATTTAAGCAAAGAGCAAGACTGCTCCAAAAGTATTGAGGCTATTGTTAAAAAATATGGTCGTATTGACTCTTTAATTAATAATGCTGGAATGATGAAAGAGTCGTCAATTCTTGATACTTCTCTTGAAGACTGGAATCAAACTTTAGCGGTAAATCTCACAGCCCCTTTTTTATTAGCTAAATTTTGTATGCCTTTTCTGATGAAGTCTAAGGGCTCCATTGTGAATATTGGTTCGATAGAGGGAATAGGAGCTAACCCAAATCATGCATCCTATTGTGCAAGCAAGGCTGGACTTCATGGTCTAACTCGTGCCATAGCGGTTGACCATGGGAAGGATGATGTAAGATGCAACGCAGTTGCCCCGGGATGGATAGATACTGAGCTCAACGAAGACTTTATTAATTCGATGCCAGACTCCGAACACTTTAGAAATAGTATTGGAAGTATCCACCCACTCAACAGAACAGGTAAAACAGAAGAAGTTGCCTCTTTAGTTGCTTGGCTTGCCTCATCAGAATCAAGTTTTGTGACAGGACAGGTATATACTATTGATGGAGGAAGGATGGCAAAAATTAGTTTGCCCAACCCTTAGGAGAATATATGAAGTTTGAAGGAATCTACACCCCGGTACTGACTCCGTATGATGATAATCATAAAATCAATTTCGATGCTATTGAGCCTATTATTGAGGATCTAATTAAAAGCGGTGTACATGGCATAGTCGTTGCAGGAACAACCGGTGAGTATTATGCTCAGGATACCCAGGAGCGCCTTCAGGTTATGAAGATTTCAAAGGATATTATCAATAATAGAGTTCCCTGTATCGTTGGTACAGGTGCCATTCGGACTGAGGACTCTGTATTCTTTGCTGAAGAGGCCGCCAAAATAGGTGCAGATGGAATATTAATAGCAACGCCTCCTTATGCTCTTCCCACTGAAAGAGAGAATGCGCTTCACGCACTAGCAATTGATAGGGCGGCTAATCTTCCAATTATGCTTTACAACTATCCTGGAAGGATGGGCTCCATGATGGGAGAAGAATACCTCGACAGGGTAGGCAGGTCATCTAACTTTTGCGCGATAAAAGAAAGCAGTGGAGATATAAACCGTCTCCATCTTTTGGCGAGAGATTATCCTCACATTCAGCTTTGCTGTGGAATGGATGATCAAGCCCTAGAGTTCTTTGCCTGGGGCGCAATTGGATGGGTCTGTGCAGGGTCCAACTTTGCACCAGAAGCTCATGTTGCACTCTATGAGGCCTGCAGAGTTGAAGGAGACTTCGATAAAGGAAGAAGAATCATGTCTGCCATGATGCCTTTGATGAGGGTTCTTGAACAAGGAGGGAAATTTATCCAATGTATCAAGCACGGATCAACCATGAGAGGACTCCCTGTAGGCCCTCCAAGAAAGCCATTACAAAAACTGAATAAAGACGATAAACGTCAACTAGAACAAGTCATACGAGTTATGAATCAAACTGTCAATCAAATTAAACAGGAGGGTAGTTAAATGTCAGATCTTCTAACCCATGAGGAATACAGTGCAATTGCAAATTCACTCAACTTCCCAACTAACGCATTCATCAATGGACAATTCCAATCTTCAAAGTCAGGAAACACATTTGAAACTATAAATCCTGCAACTGGAAAGGTAATCGCCAACGTTGCTGCATGCAATGCAGATGATGTGGATCATGCTGTTATCAAGGCAAGGGAGGCATTTGACCAAGGACACTGGTCAAAACTCCATCCGAGTGAGAGAAAACAAACCCTCATAAAATTATCAAAGCTGATTAAAAGAAATCTTAATGAGCTGGCTGTTATGGAGAGCGTTGATTCAGGTAAGCCGGTTCGTGACTGCGCGACAATCGACCTTCCTGAAACAATTGACTGTCTGCTCTGGCATGCTGAGGCAATCGATAAGGTCTATGATCAAACTGCACCTGCAGGAGAGGATGCCTTATCGGTCATCGTTCGCGAACCAATTGGAGTTGTTGGCTGCGTTTTGCCATGGAACTTTCCTCTTCTGATGATGGCATGGAAAATAGCGCCCGCTCTGGCAACAGGAAACTCTGTGATTGTAAAACCAGCAGAGCAAACCAGCTTAACTGCGCTTAGACTTGCTGAACTCGCAATTGATGCAGGAATCCCTAGAGGCGTCCTAAATGTTATACCGGGCATGGGGCCTGATGTAGGAGAGCCCATTGGCCTTCACTCGGATATTGATATGGTTTCTTTTACTGGCTCTACAGAGACCGGTAGGCGCTTTCTTCGGTACTCGGCTGACTCCAATCTCAAGAAGATTGTGCTTGAGTGTGGAGGAAAAAATCCGGCAATTGTTCTGGATGATGCTGAAGATTTAGATCTAGTTGCAGAGCATATTGTGAACGCTTCGTTCTGGAATATGGGAGAGAACTGTTCAGCAAACTCACGACTTATTGTTCAAGAAAACATTAAGGAGGCTTTACTTGAAAAAGTACTTGCTCATCTTAGAGATTGGAAGACTGGTGACCCACTTGACCCTTCAAATTATCTTGGATCTTTGGTGGATGAAGAGCATTTTAAGAAAGTCTGTCGCTATTTGAAACAAGACAACATATTGGTTGGCGGAACGACTGAAAAACCTAACTATGTTCTCCCCACTATTGTCGACCAGGTAGATCCGAACTCCAAGATTGCTCAAGAAGAAATTTTTGGGCCTGTACTCTCTGTGATAACTGTTAAATCATTCGACGAGGCAATTGCAGTTGCAAATAATACTGAGTACGGATTGGCTGCCAGTGTTTTCACTTCGAATGGTAAAAAAGCTATCAGAGCTGCAAGAGCTATAAAGGCAGGAACAGTAACAGTTAACTGTTATGGTGAAGGCGATATGAGTACGCCATTTGGAGGGTACAAACACTCAGGTTTTGGCGGTAGAGATAATTCAATCCATGCGCACGATCAGTACACTGAACTCAAAACAATATGGATTGATCTCTCTGATCGAGCACCAGAAGAATCGGTAGATTAAAAATTAATGAATCAGATTAAGTTACCTAAAAATCCTGGTGATACAGGCTGGAAAGAAATCCTCCCTAAAAGAAAGGTCAACTCAAAGCTTTCTGATCATATCAATGCAGACTACTTGATTATTGGTGGCGGATTTGCTGGCCTATCTGCAGCTAGGCGTTTAAATCAAATCGATAATAAAGCAAAAATTGCTCTGCTCGAAGCCTGTGAAATTGCAGAAGGGCCCGCTGGTAGAAACTCAGGCTTTATGATTGACTTGCCTCACAACTTAGCTTCAGATGATTACGTAGGAAGCCTTGATAAAGATCGTGAACAAACCCTAATTAATCGATCCGCAATTGAATTTGCTAAAAGTGCATCTGAAGAATATGAAATGCCGCCTGAAGCAATTCAACTTGTTGGAAAAACGAACGCAGCCGCAACTCCAAAAGGAATGAATTTCAATACAGAGTATGCGAAGCACCTAGACAAGACAAGTGAAAGTTATAAGGTTCTAGACGCACAAGATATGAAAGACTTGACTGGGATTGATTACTACATGAATGGTCTGTGGACACCAGGTACAGCGATGCTGCAACCTGCTCTTTATATCCAGTCACTAGCAGATGGTGTTTCTAAGAGTACCAATACAACGATTTATGAAAACTCTCCGGTCATTTCTCTTGAAGAGGAAGGAATGCATGATGGACAAAAAGTATGGAAGGCTAAAACTAGTCTTGGATCAATAACAAGTCCAAAAATAATATTAGCAGTCAACGGAATCGTAGAACGCTTTGGGTATTTTCAAAATAGGCTAATGACTATTTTTACATACTCATCCTTAACTAGAGAATTAACTAATGATGAAACCAATACGCTGGGTGGCTCCTCTCAGTGGGGATTAACCTCTGCTGACGCTATGGGCTCATCAGTGAGACGTATTTCTGGAATGGGTGGCAATAGAATTCTAATTCGAAACCGGTGGTCATATAACCCAAGCATGGAAGTCTCAGATTCATTTATGAGTTCAGCTGCCAATAGTCACAACGAATCATTCAAAGCACGCTTTCCTATGCTTAAGAAAGTGTCCATGGAATACTCCTGGGGAGGACGTCTGTGCCTGAGTCTAAATAGTGTATTTGCTCAAGGAGAAGTTGACGAAGGCATTTACTCTGCATGCTGTCAAAATGGCCTAGGAACAGCAAAAGGAACTGCAATAGGCATCATAACTGCAGAAAAAATTACTGGGGCCATTAATAGTCTTGTACCCGACTTTGTTGATGAGGAGGCGCCTAAAAAACTGATGCCAAAACCTTTCATGTGGTTTGGAGTAAACAGCTATATGCGCTGGAAAGAGCTTATGGCAGGAAAAGAAAAATAACTCTATTATTTGTAACTAATTACCGGATTACCCAAAACGTCAAGACGAGGAGTAACACCCAATCCAAATGATTGAGGTGCAGACACAAAACCGTTAACAACATCAAAGTCTCCATCTGCAGTTTTAACAGTCACCATATCTCTACAGTCGAGAATACATCGAAGATATTTTTTTGGGAGTGTCTGACCCAAATGAACAATGGCAGCAAATGCGATATCAGAACCCGTTGTGTCTTGGACACTCATTGTATAGCCAGCCGAAAGACAAATATCTCTTTGTCTTCGGCACTTCGTCAAACCACCGTTTTTTGAAATTTTTAAACCAATACCATCGGCACCATCCTCAACGGCAATTTGTAGAATATCCTCTTCATTTAGAGCAAGTTCATCCCAAATTATTGGAACAGAAGTTCGTCTTCTTAGAGAGAGGTTTTCCCGCCAAGTAGCACATGGCGCTTCCAATACAAAATCCAATCCACTCGGAAGAATATTCAATAACCTCAGTGCAGATTCGACAGTCAGCCCTCCATTCGCATCCACAATAAAGTATTCTTCTTTCTTTCGGTCTGCTAAGCAAGCTTCAATTCTATTTGCATTGTCATGAGGGTCATTCCCAAGCTTAATTGAGTGCCCTCGATACCCCAAATCCCTATGCCTTTGCACTCGTTCTCTCATATCATCTGGTTCACCAGCATAGATTGATGAAATTAAGGGCAGTAGTTCATTGGTATTACCACCTAAGAGATCACAGACAGGCATCTCTACAGACTTTCCAAAAATATCCCAACAGGCAACATCGAGCGGTGTTTTTGCATGATTGTGTCCGGTTAAAGCGTTATCCATTACTTCATTGATTCGGTCTAGGTGCCTAGGATCTTTGCCCAGTAAGCTAGGAGCAATCTCATCAATGCCAGCTCGCACCCCCTTGGCATGAGCAGCAATATAATTCGACCCGAAAGGAGTGCTTTCACCCCAGCCTTCGATACCTGAATCGGTTAAAACTCGAACAATAGTAGCATCAAAAACTGAGTACTCTCTACCACCAGATAATGAATAAACCCCTCCTGAATAGGGAAGATCTAACTGAAAAACATCTATTTGCTTAATTTTCATTAGGGCAAAAGAACCAGCTTACCCACGTACTTTTTTGATGCAAAGTCTTTTTGAGCATTGATAATATTTTTTAAAGGATAGGTCTTTGAAACGAGAGGCTTAATTTCATTTCTTTCGATGTATCCAATCAAATTTTGAAAGACTTCTCGATTCTGAAATGTGCAACCAATTAATACCAGATCTTTTAAGTAAAGTGTCCTAACATCTAGCTCAACAATCGGCCCTGCGATGGCTCCAGCGGTTGCATATCTTCCGCCTTTTTTTAACACATCTAGCAGACAACCCCAGTTTTCTCCAGCCACAAGATCAATAACCACATCCATGGTTTCGTTGTCTATCGAATCCTTTAATTTATCCTCTCGATGAATGACTTCATCTGCGCCTATATCAATGACTGCAACAGACTTAGCTTTGCTAGATATAGCAACTACTTTGGCACCTCGTCTCTTTGCCAGCTGGATAGCGGCTGACCCAACACCACCGGAAGCACCAGTTATGAGGACAGTCTCGCCCTCTTTGACACCTGAGCGCTCCAGTAGGTTTTCTGCTGTTGAGTATGCACAGGGTATGGATGCCAGCTCTGCATCGCTCCAGTTACTTTCAATCTTAAAACTCTCGTCACTAAAGGCGACCATGTATTCTGCAAACGCACCATCACACTCTGAGCCCATCGTCCAGCATTCAAAGGGCCTGTAATCCACAGCATACTGCTGCATCGTTCTAACCAAAACCCTCTCGCCAATTCGCCCAGAATCAACACCCTCTCCAACAGCAACGATTTCACCACAGCAATCTGCGCCCTGAATAATCGGAAATTTTAAAGGCTCACCTGACCAGCTACCGTCATCATCTTTTCCTTGAGAGTCTTCTGCGTTAGTTTCCCCTATAACTGACTTTGAGTACCAAGCCGTTCGGGTGTTAATATCAGTATTGTTAATACCTGCTCCCAATACTTTAATCAGTACTTGGTCAGAACTGGGTTGAGGAACTTGAACATCATCGCTGAATTTAAGCACCTCGTAACCGCCATGGCCAGTTGTCAAAACCGCGCTCATCTTTTTTGGAATAGTGCTCATATTAATTAGAGTAATAGGTCTGATTCAAATGGATAACTTGTCAAAAGCTCATATCCATTATTGGTGATTAAAACTTGTTCCTCAAGTTTCACTCCAGGCCCACCACTAAACCTACCAACATAGGTCTCAACACACATCACCATCCCAGGCTGCAGAACCCCATCAAAACTGTTCTCATTGAGCTCCCAGCTAAAGGGTATTGCGGGAAACTCATCGCACAGACCCACGCCGTGAAAAAGGACTGAGTAGTGACGAAACTCATCTTTCGAGTACTCTTTAGAGTTAAGTGTTAACTCTTTAAAAGTAGTGCCAGGTTTTAATAACTCCATGTTATTTTGAATTTGCTCATAACCCATGGTGTAGATTTCTTTTTGTTCATCTGTCGGCTTCTCTTCACCACACAGCCATGTCCTAGACATATCAGTGCAGTAACCATAAGAACCAACCAAGTCAGTATCAAAACCCATTAACTCACCACTTAGTATGGGGCGAGATGAGCACTCCTGGTACCAAGGGTTTGCTCTAGGCCCTGAGGCGAGCAATCTCGTCTCAATCCATTCTGCACCCCTAGAAACGGCCTCCATTTGAAAGCGGCTCCAAAGATCTTGCTCAGTTATTCCAGGCTTGAAATGATGACGCATCAGCTCCATAGATTTTTCACATGAAAAGATTGAACGCCTCATGGCCATCATTTCGTCATCTGATTTAATGAGCCTAGCGAGCTCCATCACCTCTTCACCATTTGCAAGTTCAAGGCCATGCGACTCAAGCTGATGAACACCCTCAGGCGCGCAATGATCGAGCGCCAACCTCTTGTTTCCTTTGCCATGCTCATTGACTATATCTACAATTTCAGTTGCCCATATCTTCGCTCTCTCTTTACTTTTGTCACCAGCTGTAAAGTACAAATAGGTGACTGCATGCCTGACCTCAGTAATTAATGGGTTATGATTTGAAAGAAATTCATGGGCATCAAACTCAAAAATAATGACAGGCCCCTCAGTCATCACAAGCGCGTAACGAGCAGCGTTATGGGAGGTCCACAAAGACATATTGGTGCTGTCCGTTGCATAGCGAATATTTAAAGGGTCGTAGAGAAGGATGCCTGCACAGTCAAATTCAACGAGTTTTTCTCGAACTCTTTTGAGTCGATACTCCCTAATTTTAGTCATATCTGGGCTGGCTAAACCAGCCTTCAGCCATTCTGACTCAGCAAGCTCTCCAGGGCCGAGTGCGTGTTTATTGAGACTGTAGATATCCTCTTCAACTCTATGATGAGAACCTATTTTTGTCTGGTGTCGTTTAGCTGCTGAAAAACTCATTTAATAATCCACCTGAACCATTACCTCATTTTAGATCCAGACGGATCATAAAGAGGCTCCATAACAATTGATGCCTTCCGAAACTCTCCCAATATCTCTACTTCAAGCTCTGCATTAGAGTCAATTAAATTAACTGGAAGGTAGGTCATCGCAAGAGATTTTTTGACTGAATGACCATAACCACCGGAGGTAATATAGGAAACACATTCGCCATTATGCATCACCGCTTCATCACCACTGACATCAGTTTCAGTATCGATTTGAATTACTGAGAGTTTTTTACTTGGTCCACTCTTTTTCTCAATTAGAGCTGCCTTTTTGCCTATAAAGTCTTTGTCCCAGTCCACGAAGAAATCAAGACCTGACTCCATTATTGTAAAGTCTGGTCTAAAGTCCATGGTCCATGCCCCCCAACTTTTCTCAAGTCGCATAGACATCAATGCTCTGCCGCCAAACCATTTGAGATCCAGGTCGGCTCCTGCCTGCTCTATAGCCTCAAAGAGTTTTAGCTGGTACTGAGGCGCTACATAAATCTCATAACCAAGCTCACCTGTAAATGAAAGTCTTACGCATAATGCAGGCACGCCACCTATAAATGTATCCCTGATATCTCTGAATTTAAATGCCTCTGAACTAACGTTTTCCCGAGTAAGCCTTGATAATAATTCTCCAGAATTTGGACCCGATATTGCAATGCCATGAAAGTCATCTGTCATGTTTTTATAGGCAACATCTTGAACTCCCTCAAGGTGCTTCTCAAACCAGCGAAGGTGCATATTTTGTGCAACGCTTGATCCGAACAAATAATAGGTTTCTTCGTCAATACAGGCTACCGTGAGGTCTCCGTTCAGCTTACCGCTCTCTAAGAGCATGGGAGTTAGATTCACTCTTCCAGGACTTGGAATCCTGCCTGCAAGGACCTTATTCAAAAAAGCCCTAGCACCCGAACCCGTAAACCTATGGTTTGCAAAGCTGGCTACCTCACTTGCTCCAACAGATGATCTCACTGCTTCGACCTCATTAGCGACATACTCATGAGATCTTGACCTATGGAAGGTTGGCTCTTCATAAGCATCCTCTGGTGAGTTGGCAAACCAGAGTGCATTTTCAAGTCCAAAAGTATCCTGCCATACAGCGCCTTTTTGCGTTAATCGATCGTAGATTGAGGTTGTTTTTTGAAGCCTTCCTTTAGGCAAAGTTTCATTAGGGAAAGTCATCACAAAACGGCGCTCATAATTTTCGGATGACTTAATGACGCCCCATTCAGGCGTTGCAAAATCTCCAAATCGGGCAATATCCATCGCCCAAACGTCGACTGATGGCTCTCCTTCAATCATCCATTCGGCCAATGTTTTGCCAACGCCCCCTGCTTGGCAGAAACCTGCCATGACGCCAACAGCTGTCCAGTAGTTTTTCATTCCAGGTACTGGACCAATCATTGGGTTTCCGTCAGGGGAGAAAACGAACGGGCCGTTTATAATGTTCTTGATTCCTGCTGTTCCCAGTGCTGGTATTCTCTCAAAAGCGAGCTCCAATCGATCAGCAATTCGATCCAAGTCTGGCTCGAGCAGGTCATGCCCAAAGGTTTGTGGTGTTCCATCCAAAGACCATGGTGTTGATCTAGGCTCATAAGTGCCAAGCAACATCCCCGTATTTTCCTGACGGGTATAAATATTAGCCTCAAAGTCAATACAACTTGGCAGTCTTTGACCATCCTTTAAGTTAGCAATTTGGTCAATCTCTTCGGTAATTAAGTAGTGATGCTCCATTGGCACAACCGGCAAATGAATTCCGGACATGCGACCAAGCTCTCTAGCCCAAAGACCTCCAGCGTTGACTATATATTCAGCATGTATACTTCCTTTTTCGGTTACAACGTCCCAAGAGCCGTCTGGCCTTTGATTAGTTTCTTCAACGGGAGTATGAGTATAAAACTCTGCCCCATGAACTCGCGCTGATTTAGCATAGGCGTACACAACCCCTGAAGGATCAATGTCTCCATCAGATGGGTCCCAAAGAGCCGCAACATAATGATCAGGGTTAATCAATGGGTGCTTTTCAACTACTTCATCTAAAGACACAAACTCTTGATTCAAGCCCAATGATCTTGCATTAGAACGCTCACGCTTAAGGTAGTCATGCCAATTC
>LURN01000042.1 GCA_001628405.1 Candidatus Thioglobus sp. REDSEA-S12_B1
TTTTGGCTTAGTTCTTGATGGTGCAGCAGGAGTTGAAATTGACCGTTACGACTTATCTTTGGGAACTCCACCTCATGCCTTGTTATTAGCTTCTTCTCACGGGCATTCGGATAACTACCCTCTTTCATCTGAAGATATTTTCTTTTCTCTTCCTGGGATTGGAGGTACCGAGGAAGATCGAGTTAGGGCAGATATAGTATTTTTTAATACTTCCAATAATGGAGCTTGTTTAAGTATAGGCTCAATCGCTTGGAGTTCATCACTTCCAATAAATAATGGTGATAATAATGTTGGAAAAATTATGAGAAATGCTATTGATGCATTCTCCACTGAAGGAGAACTTCCTGGGAGTAAATATGTTGGAGATGAAAAACTATGGCGTTAACTTATTAAATGTCTTGAATGCCATTTAGCTATTATCAGGCTGAAGGATTAACTGTTTAAAAACTTCTCCTCTCTCTGAAAAATCAGAAAACATATCAAAGCTTGCACACCCAGGTGAGAGAAGAACTGCGCCCTCAAGGACATGTTTTTTTGCTGAAGCAATTGCTCCCTCTAACGACTCCTCAATTATCACTAAACATCCACTGATGCTTTGTGCAAAAAAATCTTTAGATTCACCAATCAATACAATAGCATTAACCTTTTTATTAATTAACCTAAACATTTGAGAATAGTCTTCATTCTTTGCTATGCCACCAGCTATTAATGTAATTTTATTGTATCTTTCTGACAGTGCATTAATTGCTGTAATCGTAGAAATGGCATTCGTTGATTTTGAATCATTATAGTAGTCAACCTGATCAATCCTAGTAACGAACTCTAGTCGATGAGCAAGTCCTTTAAATTTTTTAGCTGCATTAATCATAGATTCAATCGATAAGCCAAATTGATTTCCCAGAGATAGTGCAGCCAATAAGTTTTCAATATTATGCTTTCCAACAACTAACAAATCTTGGCTATTAAAGATTAGCTCACCCTTATAAAAAACCTCAAAAAATTTGTCTTTCTTCTTTGCATAAAAATCACAATCAGAGCTATAGTTCTCTATTGCAAAATAACTATCTGCATTTGACTTAGACAAGATTGAATCATCGAGATTTGCGATTGCGTATTGTGAATAACTATATATTGATAGTTTCGAGGCAATATATGCTTCATAGTTCTCATACCTATCCAGGTGATCTGGAGATATATTTGTAATTACTGCAGCAAATAAATCCAGCTGATTAGTATAGTCAAGCTGATAACTAGAAAGCTCAACAACATAAAGATCTGTATTCTCAGCAATGCTCTCTAAAACTGGCGTTCCAATATTGCCACAGATAACAACATTTAAATGATTTGCAAGGGCCATTTCCCCCAGCAGTTGAGTGACAGTCGATTTTCCATTGGAGCCCGTAATGCCGATGATAGGAGCATTTGAGTGCCTTCCAAATAACTCTACGTCACTTATTAAATTTAACTTCCTCTCTCTAATCCATCTTACAATGTCTTCTGATTGAGCAATTCCAGGACTAATTACAACTTCATCGATATCCTTTAAAATTGACTCATTCCAGTCTCCAAAATAACAGTCATCGAGCAAATTTTCTTCTTGGAAAACTTTTAGTAGAGCAGGATTCTTTCGAGAATCTGCGATTCGAAAAATTTCATTATTTTTTGCGAAAAAACGAGCAGCAGATAGACCTGTAATGCCCATTCCTAAAATAAGTTTCATGAAAACCTTGTGTTTTCGAACAAAATTGACTATATTTTACACTTTTACTTATACTAAATAATTATGCCAACAAATGTTCAAACAACTTCGAGTTCGATTGCAATCAACCGAACGCTGAGAAATACATATCAACTTTTATCTGCAACGCTTCTTTTTAGTGGCTTAATGGCATACCTTTCGATGTATCTGAATTTGCCATATTTTGGGCTATTGATAACGCTTGGTGGTTACTTTGGGCTGCTATTTTTAGTCACAAAACTTAGAAATTCTGCCTCTGGAATACTTGCGGTGTTCGCTCTTACAGGCTTTATGGGATTAACGCTTGGACCTATCATTAGTGCTTATACAACAGCCTTTTCTAATGGATCCGAGCTTGTTGCAATGGCTATGACTGGGACAGCAGCAATATTTTTATCGCTTTCTTTTTATGCCATCGTGTCACAAAGAGACTTTAGTTTCTTGGCTGGCTTCTTGACTGCGGGAATTATCGTAGCTTTTTTAGCCGGAATTGCAGCTTATTTCTTTCAAATACCAGTTCTATCTCTAACAGTTTCTGCTGCTTTCATTTTGCTGATGAGTGGCCTGATTTTATATGAGACAAGTAATATTATTCATGGCGGTGAGACCAATTACATTATGGCGACTGTCACGTTATATATCTCGATCTATAATTTGTTTTTGAGCTTACTTCAGTTGCTGGGTGTTTTCTCTGGCAATGACTAGTGATTGATAGCGATGGATATCGCGCTAATGTTGGTATTGTAATTACGAACGATAAAAAACAGATACTATTAGCAAAGCGATTCAAGCAGAATGGGTGGCAACTTCCGCAAGGTGGAATTGATGAAGATGAAACCGAGTTAGATGCTCTTTATCGAGAGCTTCAGGAGGAGGTTGGGCTTGACCCTTCTCACGTCACTCTGATTGCTAAAACCCCCAAATGGCTTAGATATGAGTTACCGGATGAGCACGTCAGAAGAACTCAAAAACCTAAGTGCATTGGTCAAAAACAGGTGTGGTATCTTTTGAAACTTGACTCAAGTGATGATGAAATCTCTCTAGATTTGCATGATGATGTTGAGTTTGATGACTGGAAATGGGTAGACTATTGGAGTCCTGTTGATGAAGTCATAAACTTTAAGAGAGATGTTTATGAGGATATGCTCAAAGCATTAGCGCCAATCCTTTTTGACAATGAACACAAGATACCTTCTAGACTATCAAGGCCTTTACAATTTAGCGCTATAAAACTATAACTGAGATAAGCTCTTTTTGATGATTTCTACTGGCGTCATGATGTGATTTTCAATAAGTTTTGAAATCCCGTTTTTATCTCTTTCAAGAGCCAAATTCATTAATTCTGCATGCTCACTTTGGTTAACTTTAAGCGTCTCTGAATCAGAAACATTTTCCTTAAGCCATAAGTTACGATACCTCTTTGATTTTTCAAATAATGAGTCTCTTATTTGAAGTAGCCTAGGAGATTTGCATCCAGAGACTAGCATATCGTGAAATAGACTATGACGATTCTGCCATTCATTAACATCTATACTTTTTAATTTACTGTATTTATTTAACCTATGAGATGCAGCAATAATGTTTGCCTCCCAATAGTCGTCACCATGATCAATTGCCATATCCAGACAAAGAGACTCTATTTTTGCTCTGGCTTGATAAATATCATATAAATCATCAATCGAAATATCACTGACATAAAATCCTCGCTGATTTTCAGAGATGACCAGGTCCTTAGCAATCAGTTGTGACAAAGCCTCTCTAAGAGGACTTGTGCCAACATTGTATTTTTCTTTTAGAGTCTTTATGTGCAGTTTCTGCTTTGGATAAAATTCACCAGAAACGATATCATTTGTCAATGAATCGAGTATTTGGGCGGCAGTATTTTTGTTTGAATTATCCAAGGGTTAGAAGCTTTATTTACTCAAAATAATTAGCAAATGAATCATAAATATCAAACAAACATGTTTGAATTATAACATAAATGTAGTTATAATCATAAAATGTCGACATTTTAAGATTATCATGAGTGCACATATTGGTTTCGAAGTTAATCCTCACAAAGATTACCAAAGGCTTCAAGTCGTTACACTTTCAAAAGACTTGGTAGAAAAATTTGATGAATTGACCAGTCAATATGACGTTCAGTCAATCGAATATAAGCCCTTTCTTCGTTTTTTTATAGCTAAGTGCCTGAGCGATCTAACTCAAAATACGCTTGGTGACTATTTGACAAGTACACTCAAGAATCGCTCAACTGGAGCTATTTTGATGCAATGTATTGACCCAGAAGGCATTTCTAAAAGTCACGATACATTCATTGACCTAAATATTCGAATTTCTACCGCTATTTCTCATTTAATTGGGCTTCCTAATCTAGATTCAATGTCTGGCAAATTCTATGCAAGATTCAGCGTTAAAAATGAAGATAACAGTGATAGCTACTTGCGCCAAGCACATCGAAGGATGGAGCTACACAATGATGGAACTTACGTTAAAGAAAAGACGGACTGGGTCATCATGCAAAAAATGCTCGAAAAAAATGTTGAGGGTGGTGATTCACTTCTACTGCATCTTGATGACTGGCAAGAATTATCAAAATTTTATGATCATCCTCTAGCCAAAAAAGATTTTCAATGGGGATCACCGTCCAGTAAAAACGTAAGCTACAAAACTTCACACCCAATTTTTCTGGATGACGATAAAGATGGTAATCCAATGATGTCTTATATCGATCAATTTGTTGAGCCAAAGAACATCGAAGAAGGTGTTTATCTTTATGAGCTAGGTGAGTCGCTTGAGAATGAATCAAATACCTATCATGTCAAGCTTCCTGAGGGGAGTATGATTATAATTAATAACTATTTTTGGGTTCATGGCCGTGACAAGTTCACAGCTAACAAAAATCTTCATAGAGAGCTTTTAAGGCAAAGAGGTGTTTTTGCAGAATATAAAAACGAAACTACTTCAAATTAAACTTCGCTCATGACAAATAAACATATCTATGACTTCATAATTGTTGGCGGAGGTATCGTCGGAGTTTCCACAGCTTTGTCACTAATTAAGCAGCACCCTACAAAAAAAATTCTTCTCCTTGAAAAAGAAAACTCATTTGCGACTCATCAAACTGGTCACAATAGCGGAGTCATTCATGCAGGAGTTTATTATGAGCCAGGAAGTCTAAAAGCTGAATTTTGTCGGGAAGGCCTCAAAGAAACCATCAAATTCTGCAAAACGCATAACATTCCGTATGATCAATGCGGAAAATTACTCGTAGCCACAAATGATATTGAACTTCAGAGAATGTCGAAACTGTTCGAGAGATGCAAAGCCAACAATATTGATGCTGAAATACTTGACCAGAAACAATTAAATGAAATTGAACCTAATGTTTTCGGTGTTGGCGCGATATTGGTTAGATCAACTGGAATAGTTGACTACAAGCTAATCACGAAAAAAATGTCTGAGCAATTTGAGTCTCTGGGTGGAGAATTTTTACTAAACTCGGAAGTGTCTCATTTAGAGGAGAAAAAGCAAAGCATTCAAGTCACCACCTCAAATGAAACTCTTAATTCAAAGTATCTCATCTGTTGTGCTGGCCTTATGGCTGATCGAGTAGCTAAATTACTCAAGATACAAATCAATTTTCAAATTATTCCGTTTCGTGGCGAATACTTCAGACTAGATGACAAACACAATAGCTTAGTCAATCATCTCATCTATCCAATTCCTGATCCTAATCTGCCGTTCTTGGGGGTTCATTTAACAAAAATGATCGATGGAAGTATAACGGTTGGTCCCAACGCAGTATTAGGATTTAAACGTGAAGGCTATGGTTTATTTAATTTCAGTCTAAAGGATACAATTCAGTTTTTATCTTATAAAGGTTTCTATCAGGTTATTAAAAAGAATTTTAAATCTGGTCTGCATGAAATCAAAAACTCAATATTTAAGCGCGGCTATTTAAAAGAAGTACAAAAATATAGTCCTCAAGTGAATCTTAAAGATCTCAAGCCTTACCCAGCAGGAATCAGAGCTCAAGCAGTATTAGAAGATGGAACACTTGTTCATGACTTTTTATTTGCAGAAAGTAAGCGATCTATTCATGTCTGTAATGCACCCTCGCCAGCAGCAACATCAGCCATTCCAATTGGAAAATACATTACTGAGAAAGCCACCAAGGCTTATAACAATTTAACTTAAAAAAAACTCTCTAATAGTCTGAGCAAATTGAGATGATTGAACACTTTCGGGCACTTCCTTGAGCTTCTTAAGAGCGGGATCAGTGAATTCCTTTGGAATGATGACTTCTCGTCTAGCATTCAAAAGTGCCTCTGTAAAGTCAATCTTGAATTCTGGATGAGCCTGCATTGTTAAAACTCTATCCTCAATATAAAAGCCAGCATTTTCACAAAACTCTGAGGACGCGTAAAGAGTTGCGTTCTCTGGGAGCTGAAGGACTTGATCTTGATGACAAATATTCAGCGTCAACTCCTCTGACAAGTTACCCATGTAATCAGCACTCTTATCAATCTTATAAGTGTGCAACCCTAGACCCCAACCCTTAGTTGATTTTTCAACATGGCCCCCGAGAGTCTGGGCGATAAGCTGATGACCAAAACAGACTCCAAAAATTGGTAATTTATCATGATAAATATTTTTAATTAATTGACTAACAGTTGGAATCCAAGAATGCTCTTCATACACTCCATGTGGAGAGCCTGTCACTATCCATCCATCGCAATCTAAATGATTTTCTGGGAACTCTGACCTTAAGATATTATAAGTCTCAAATTCAAAAACCTGCTCCTCTGAATCAATCAGTTTAATAAGCATATCTGCATAAGAGCCATACCTTTCAACTAGCTCATCTGACGCCCATCCAACAAGTAGTATTCCAATTTTCATCGTCTTGAAACCTGATCCTATTTTTCGTTTTTCTTTTGTTTTGCTCTTAAAACTAAATAGTCATGAGCTATCGTTGCAGCTGCTATTGCGGTAATATCTGCGTGATCATAGGCGGGAGCAACCTCTACAACATCAGCACCGATAAAGTTAATCTTTTCCAGACCTCTAATGATTCCTAAAGCTTGAGCCGAAGTGAGCCCTCCAGAGACAGGCGTTCCAGTCCCTGGCGCATAAGCTGGATCAAGGCCGTCAATATCAAAAGTCATATAGGCAGGACGGTCTTTAACTACATCAATAATTTTATTAATAACCTTGTTAATACCATTCTCATGGACCCATGGAGCATCAAGTATTGTGACGCCTTTTGTGTTGCTGTTATGGGTTCTTATTCCAATTTGAATCGAGTGTTCAGTGTCAATTAAATTCTCTTTAATGGCTCTTGAAAACATTGTTCCATGGTCAAGCCTTCCATCTTCGTCGGGCCATGTATCAGTATGCGCATCGAAATGGACAAGTGCAATTGGGCCATATTTTTCAGCGTAAGCCCTCAAAAGCGGATAGGTCACAAAATGATCACCACCAAATGTAAGCATTTCGGCACCGGAATCTAGGATAGTTTTGGCATGGCTTTCAATTTCAGAAACAATATTTCCATGAAAACCATAGTCTAGCTCACAGTCTCCATAGTCAGTCACTGCCAAAGTTTTAAATGGATCAATACCATCGGGGAAAGCTAACAATTCTGCAAGCTGAACTGATGCCTCTCTAATGGCCTTAGGACCAAATCTAGCTCCCGGCCTAAAACTGGTTGCTGCATCATAAGGAATGCCGCTAACCGCAATATCAACTCCAGTTAAATCCTTAGTGTATTTGCGCCTGAGAAAACTCAAAGCGCCGCCATAAGTCATTTCATTTGCCCTTCCATAAAGACTTTTTTTGGTAAAGGCTTGATCAGTTTTCATATCCTCAAAGTCATCAATACTCATATATTTCTCTCTTTATATTCTGTCCAATAGCGAATAATAAAGCATACCTATCTTCATGCTTGGGTTTCGCAAAAATCTTCCGCCAGGAAAACTTTTCCTTGGTATTTTTGACATAATATCAAAAGTATCTCCGTTTCCAATTATTTTGTCTGAAACTATTTTCCCAGAATAGCTTGCTAAAGCAACTCCCTGTCCTGAGTAACCTTGAGCTGCAATGACCTTTTCATTATGTAGCATAGTGAAAACAGGTAGACGGTTCATGGTAATTGCAAGCTTCCCTCCCCAGGCATAGTCAATTTTAACGCCCTTAAGGAATGGATAAATTTTTTCTAAAGGTCTAGTGACTATTGGCACTATGTTCTTAGATAAATTTTTTGAATAATTCTCTCCACCCCCAAATAGTAATCGTTTATCAGCACTTAAACGAAAATAGTTAATAACAAATCTTGAGTCTGCAAAGGCAATATCCCTTGGATTGATCTTTTGCACTGTTTCTTCATCAAGTGGCTTGGTTGCAACAATATAGTTGTTCATTGGTAGGATTTTTGAGGTTAATCTCTTTTCTAAATTACCTAGATAGCCGTTACAGGCGAGAATGACTCGGTCAGCTTTGATAGAGCCACTTTGAGTCTGCACCTTTACAAAATCATTTTCGACCTTGTAATCTAGTACAGCACTATTTTCAAAAATTTTTGCGCCCGCTGAAATAGCTGCCCTAGCAATTCCAAGTGCGTAATTGAGTGGGTGACAGTGAGCCTCACCTTCATCATAACTTCCGCCAAAATAGGTATCTGAACCAGTAACCTCTCTCATTTCACTGTCATCAAGATAGACCATATCTTTATAGTCATATTTATCTATCATGTGATCAACATAACGCTTCGACTCATCACAATATCTCTTTTTATGATTTGGGTGAGCGATTCCTTTCTTGTAGTCACACTGAATTTGATATTTATCAATCAAATCTTTTGCATGATATTTTGCCTCTTCACCAATACTCCACAAAGCCTTAGCTTTCTCAAATCCAAAAGCCTTCTCTAAATAAAATTGATCTTTTCTCATTCCGCCAGATACCTGGCCACCATTAGCCCCTGAGGCTCCCGATGCTATTTTGTTTGACTCTACAAGAAGAACATTAAGACCCTCATTTGCTAGGTAAAGAGCAGAAGATAAACCAGTGTAGCCCCCTCCAATGATACAAACGTCGGCCTCATAATCTCCTGAGAGGGATGGCTGATTTATCTCAAAATTTCTAGTAGCCTGATAGTATGACTGCACTCTAAAAAACTTATTTGATTGACTTAGCTGTCAAATCAAGACACTTCCAGACCTTCTCAAGAATTTCATCAATATGGTCATTATTGCAAATTAATGGTGGTGCTATGACCATCTTATTTTTAATGGCTCTCATTACTATACCATTTTCATAACAAAAGTCACGACACCTGCCAACAATCTCTCCACTATTTTCAAATCTTCTACAGTTTTCTTTATCTTCAACTATCTCTATTGCTGCGAGCATTCCAAGATGTCTCGCCTCGCCTACCAAAGGGTGGCTTTCTAACTCTTTCCATTTGCTCGCCAAATATGGTGCGGTGGTATTTTTAACTTGGTCGAGTATTTTTGAATTTTCCATCAACTCAAGATTAGCTACAGCAGCAGCCATGCAAGCAGGGTGTCCAGAGTAAGTATAACCGTGAGCAAATTCTTGATTAGCAGCAACCAGAACATCAACAATGTCATCTCTGACAACGACTCCGCCAACTGGAAGATACCCAGAAGTAACTCCTTTAGCAAATGGCATTAAATCTGGCTTAAAATTAAAGTGTCCCGATCCAAACCATTCACCTGTTCTTCCAAAGCCGCATATCACTTCATCTGCAACTAAAAGAATGTTTCTTTCTTTACAAATCCTACTAATCTCGGGCCAATACGTTTTTGGCGGAATAATTACTCCACCAGCGCCTTGGATTGGTTCAGCAATAAATGCAGCTACACGGTCTTCCCCTAACTCATCAATTTTCTTTTCCAGGCTCTGAGCTACCCTTATTCCATATTCATCGGCATCAATCTTTCCGCCAGCTTCAACACAAGCGTCATAATAGTATGGCTGTTCTACGTGCTCAATATCGGCTATTGGCAGTCCGCCCTGAGAGTGCATAGCACTCATTCCACCTAGGCTAGCTCCAGCCATCGTTGAACCATGGTATGCATTTGTACGACTAATAATCACTGATTTTGATGGGTTACCTCGAGCAGCCCAATAGTGTCTTACTAGTCTAACAACAGTATCATTTGCCTCAGAACCAGAACCACAGAAATAAACTTTGTTCATTCCTTCTGGTGTTTTATCAGCAATCATCTCGGATAACTTAATGGCTGATGGATGGCTCGACCCAAAGAAATTATTGTAGTAAACAAGCTCTTTCATTTGCTCGTTCACTGCATCAATAATGGATTGTTGTCCATAACCCATATTGACGCACCACAAGCCCGACATACTATCTAATATTTTCTTACCATCGTTGTCATAAATATAAACACCATCAGCACGACTAATAATATGTGTCGACTCAGGATTTTTGATGTAACTTAAATCACTGAATGATTGAATAAGATGCTTTGCATTTTTTTGTTGTAAAACTGAAGTAGTTGCTGACATATTAATTCCTTGATTTAGTTGCTTAAAATTTGTATGCTTTATTTTTTTTGATAGCTATCATATATAGTTCGTATACGAACGATAATTATATCACCATACTGATAAATAAAATTATCGATTCAAAGCATCAAAAAAATATGTATATATATTTAGTCTTTTATGTTTAAGTGATATAGTGTAGTCTTTTTTTTATTTTTGACAATAATTATTTAAAAATTTTTAGTAATGAATAACTTTGCAGAGAAATTTCTCACAGAAAACCCCAGTCTAAAAAAAATTGAATTCATTTATGTCGACTTCAATGGCATTTCAAGAGGCAAGAGCGCTTCTCCAAAAACACTCATTAAGGCGGTTAATGGCGGCTTAAAAATGCCAGTATCAAGCTATGTTCTTGATATTTGGGGTGATAATCCAAAGGGCACAGGACTCGTAATGACTACTGGTGATGGTGATGCAATATGCAAAGTTATTGAAAACACTCTTGCATTAACGCCATGGAGCTCGAATCGAACTGCTCAGTGCCTTGTCAGTATGGAAGATAATGATGGAATTCCAATCTATGCTGACCCTCGAAACATACTTAAAAGTGTGCTGAAAAGATTTGATGATCTGGATCTTAGACCAGTCATTGCTCCCGAAATGGAGTTTTATTTAATTGACAACCAACTGACGAAACACGGTCACCCTCAAATGCCGATAATTCCTGGAACGAATAGACGCTTCAAAGAAGTTCAATTACTTAACCTCAATGTCATGGATGATTTTGAGGATTTCTTCGATCTGGTTGATAAGAGTGCTAAGTCTCTTGGCATACCCTCAGAGACCGCTATTGCAGAGTGTGCTCCAGGTCAATTTGAAATTAACTTACTGCATCATGACGACCCCCTTCTGATGGCTGACCAAGCCTTTTTAATGAAAAGATCCATAAAGAACTGTGCTAAGAAGTTTAAATTAAATGCTACATTTATGGCAAAGCCATTTTCGGATGAAGCAGGCAACGGTATGCACGCCCATTTAAGTATTATTGACAAAAAAGGTAATAATCTATTCAAGCTTGATTCGAGTAATCAGCCACAAGGCATTTTTGCTGATGCGATAGCCGGCCTTCTAAAAACAACTCCTGACTTTCTGTCATTTTATGCATCTCACTCGAACTCTTATAGACGTCTAGTTCACAATGCTGATCATGCACCAACCACCCTGAGCTGGGGTCATGAAAATAGAACTGCACTGATTAGAATTCCTGAGGCATCACCAAGTGCCACGAGATTAGAATTCAGACTTCCCGGTGCTGACTCAAACCCTTACTTAGTTTTTGCTTCAATTCTCTCAAGCGTCCTTTCAGGGATTGAAAACAAATACCCACTTGATAAAGAGACCGTAGGTAATGCTCATGCACAACATAAGCCAGAACTTGGAATCACTTGGCGTGAGGCAGTTGATAAAACGAGTAGATCAAAAATTGTCAAAGAGTTTTTTGGTGAACAGTTTCAAAAATCTTATCAAGTCGTTAAAGAACATGAAATCAATCGATTTGAGAGTACAGTTACAGATTTTGAATACAATTCATATTTAAGACATTTGTAATCTTGGACTGTAATTTTAAAAAAGGTGATTATTAAATATAAAAATTTAATATAATCCAATTAGTTGTAAGTAAAAATATAAAAGGAGAGTAATAATGAAATATAAAGTAAATAATCTTCTGATTGCTTCAGCATTGGCTTTTTCAATGCAAACTGCTTTCGCAGAAGAAAATGTTGTTCATGTCTATAACTGGTCAGATTATATTGATGAGCAGGTGAACATCGACTTTGAGGCTGCAACTGGCATCAAGGTAGTATACGACGTGTTTGACTCAAATGAGGTTTTGGAAGCCAAACTACTGGCAGGTGGCTCTGGTTACGATGTTGTTGTGCCGTCAGCAGGCTTCTTGGCAAGACAAATTCAAGCTGGTGTGTTTCAAAAGCTTGACAAGTCTAAACTGTCTAATATAGGAAACATGTGGGATGTTGTTGAAGATCGCGTAGAGCAGTACGGTCCACTCAATGAATATTCAGTTAACTGGATGTGGGGTACTACGGGTATCGGATACAACGAAGGCATGATCAATGAGAGGATGGAGAACGCTCCAACAACTTCTCTTGCAATGGTTTTTGACCCAGATGTTGTATCGAAATTTGCAGATTGTGGAGTACACTTATTGAATGCTCCAACTGAAATCATTCCTGCAGCTTTAGCTTACTTGGGTGAAGATCCATCTACAGATGATCCAGAAATCTTAAAGAAAGCTGAGCCAGTTTTAGAGGCAGTTCGTCCATATATTCAAAAGTTCCATTCGTCGCAATATATTGATGCGCTTGCCAATGGTGATATTTGCTTAGTTGTAGGTTGGTCAGGTGATATCTTTATGGCTCAATATGCAGCTTGGGATGCTGAAAATGGCGTTGAAATAGTCTACTCAATTCCTGATGAAGGCGCCTTGATGTGGTTCGATCAGCTAGCAATTCCGAAGGATGCGCCTCACCCGGATAATGCGCACAAATACATTAACTGGACAATGAATCCTGAGCAAATCGCTACAGCAACCAACTATGTTTGGTATGCAAATGGTAATCTTGCGTCACAGCCTCTTCTAGATGAAGAACTGTTTAACGATCCTGCGGTTTATCCAACTCCAGAAGTTCTCGAAGGCTTGTACACTGTTCCAACATACAATGCCTCAACAAACCGTGTTGTAACTCGTCTTTGGACTAAGATTACAACAGGAAACTAATAAACTGTAACACTACCCCTATGGCTTCATAGTCATAGGGGTTTTTATATATTTACTATGACTGATAGTTCCTCAACTCATCCTTGGCAGGATCCTGACCAAAAACCTTATATTAGAATTGAAAATGTCACTAAGAAATTTGGTGACTTTACTGCGATCGATAATCTGTCATTAGACATTTATAAAAGTGAATTTTTCTCATTACTTGGACCTTCAGGCTGCGGCAAAACTACACTCCTGAGAATGCTTGCAGGCTTTGAAAATGTTACAGACGGCAGAATCCTAGTTGACGGAGAAGATATGTCAGACATCCCACCGCATCTTAGACCCATCAACATGATGTTTCAGTCCTATGCACTTTTTCCTCATATGACTGTTGAAAAAAATATTGCTTTTGGTCTAAAACAGGATAAGTTGCCCGATGATGTCATCAATCAGAGGGTTGAAGAAATGCTAGAGCTTGTTGAGCTAACTAAATTTGCCAAACGCAAACCAAATCAGCTCTCTGGTGGCCAAAGCCAAAGAGTCGCACTTGCGAGAAGTCTCGCTAAAAGCCCTAAACTATTGCTTCTTGATGAGCCTCTTGGCGCCCTCGATAAAAGGTTAAGGGAGCAAACTCAGTTCGAACTCATGGACATCCAAGAAAAACTTGAGGTTACCTTTGTTATTGTTACCCATGACCAAGAAGAGGCGATGACAGTCTCGAGTCGAATTGGGGTCATGGAGTCCGGAAATTTAATTCAAGTAGCAACGCCCACTGAGATTTATGAGGCTCCAGTCAATAAAGATGTGGCCGACTTTATTGGGGATGTTAATTTATTAAAAGGGATTTATAAAGGCAAAGATAAAGAAGGTACTCAGCTACTCTCTGAGGATTCAAACTCAATTGTTTATGCCACTCAAGAAGTCGAAGCAGAACTTGAGGATACAATCTGGTTTGCAATCAGACCAGAGAAACTAGAAATCTCAAAAAGGAAACCCTCAAACGATATCAATGTTTTGCAGGGTGTTATTGAAGATGCAGAATTCTGAAAGCGATTCGGGCAAATCGCGTCAGAACAGAGGAGCACCATTTGACATGGGAAGATGAAGTTTACCTTCACTGGTCAGCACACTCTGCGGTTGTTCTTCTCTCCTAGTCTAGGATAAGTTATGGATACTAAAGACAAAAAACATAACTTTCTCAAACGAATATTTAACGGCAGAAACGCTGTCATATCAATACCTTATCTTTGGCTACTCTTATTATTTCTGTTTCCCTTTGTTATTGTCCTTAAGATTAGTCTTGCCCAGCCGATTATCGCTATGCCTCCCTATACCCCCCTATTTAGCTGGGGTGATTCGTTGTGGCCAAAAATACAAGCAGGCCTAGATAGCTACCTTTTTCTTTTTAGTGACTCTCTCTACATTAAAGCCTATCTCTCAAGCATTAAAATTGCAACCATCTCAACGATATTAACGCTCATTGTTGGTTACGCAATAGCCTACAGTATTGCCAGAGCTCCTAAGCGATGGAGGGGCATCTTATTAATGCTAGTTATTCTTCCCTTTTGGACCTCATTCCTCATTCGAGTCTATGCCTGGATAGGCATCTTAAAAACGGAAGGCCTATTAAATTTAGCATTAATGACAATTGGCATTATCGATAAGCCGCTCATCATTATGAATACCGACTTAGCGGTATATATCGGTATTGTCTATTCTTATTTACCATTTATGATCTTGCCGCTATACGCAAATCTAGAAAAAATGGATATGAGTCTTTTGGAAGCTGCAGCAGATCTTGGCTGTCGACCCATTAAAACTTTCTGGTCAGTAACGATTCCTTTGTCCATGCCTGGAATCATGGCTGGATGCTTTTTAGTCTTTATTCCAGTTGTTGGTGAGTTTGTAATCCCAGACCTTCTGGGTGGAACTAAAACCTTAATGATTGGTAAAGTGCTTTGGGGTGAGTTCTTCTACAATAGGGACTGGCCTGTTGCCTCTGCTGTTGCGATTATCATGCTTTTACTTCTGGTGGTTCCTATCATTCTCTACCAAAAATCTCAAGAAAAGGCTATGAAATGAAAAAGTACGGTAACTTTAATATCTTCGCCTTAATCGTTGGATTTTCATTTCTATATATTCCGATTATTCTTTTGATTTTATTCAGCTTTAATGAATCCAGATTAGTAACTGTTTGGGGCGGATTTTCAACTAAATGGTATGGCGAGCTTATGAATAATCAAGGCATCAAAGATGCCGCATGGGTTACCTTTAAGGTTGCATTTGTCTCTTCAACGGTAGCAACATTTTTAGGAACAATCGCAGGACTCGTCATGAGTCGTTTTGGTAAATTTGGGGGAAGAACACTTTTCTCAGGAATGATTTATGCTCCCATGGTTATGCCAGAGGTGATTCTCGGCCTGTCTATCCTGCTGACGTTTATAACTTTGTCTATTGATAGAGGCGTTTTAACGGTGACACTTGCGCATATCACTTTTTCGATGTGCTATGTCTCGGTCATCATCCAGTCTAGAATGTCTAGTTATGATGAGAGTATTAATGAGGCTGCGCTTGACTTGGGCTGCACACCACTTCGAACGTTTCTTCTAATCACATTCCCAATCATTCTGCCAGCAATTATCTCTGGCTGGTTATTGTCATTTACTATGTCACTTGACGACCTCGTTATAGCTAGCTTTACTTCAGGTCCAGGCTCAACAACCCTGCCTATGAAGATCTACTCGATGGTGAGACTAGGAGTAACACCTGAAATTAATGCTGTTTCAACCATACTGGTAGGGCTGGTCGCTTTGGGCGTTGTAACAGCATCGATAATAGGGAAAAGACAAAAACAACAAACGATCTAATTCTGATAGGTTTCAGGAACACTTTTTCGCTCTAGGCTATTATAATGAGCGTCTTTTAATAAAAATGAACAAGGATTAATTATGTTATCTAACTCCAGTCTTCTTAAAGAGCACGGCTATATCAACGGCAAATGGGTTGGCGATGATGCAAAATCACGCTTTGATGTTACTAATGCCTATTCGAATGAGGTTATTAGTACTCTGCCAGATATGGGTAAAAAAGAGACTGACGAGGCCATTGATGCAGCAAATAATGCCTGGCCTGAATGGAGAGCTAGAACAGCAAAAGAAAGATCAATCATTCTCAAAAAATGGTTTGATTTAATTATGGCTAATCAAGAGGACCTTGCAGTTTTAATGACGGCGGAACAAGGCAAACCAATTGCTGAGGCCAGGGGTGAAGTTGGATATGGAGCATCATTTATTGAATGGTTTGCTGAAGAAGGCAAGAGAACCTATGGTGACGTAATCCCAACACCTGCAAACGATAGAAGAATATTGGTAATCAAACAGCCGATTGGCGTTGTAGCCTCAATTACTCCTTGGAATTTCCCTATAGCAATGATTACTAGAAAATGTGCACCTGCGTTAGCAGCAGGCTGCCCAGTTGTCATTAAGCCAGCAGCTGAGACTCCTCTTTCAGCGCTTGCTATCGCGGAGCTAGCTGATCAGGCAGGAATTCCGAGCGGCATTCTAAACGTAGTCGTTGGAACCAACTCGAGTGAGATTGGAAAAGCCTTAACAGATAGCCCAATAGTTCGCAAACTTTCATTTACTGGGTCTACCGCGGTTGGAAAAATCCTAACAAGAAACTGCGCCGATACAATGAAAAAAGTATCAATGGAGCTGGGTGGTAACGCTCCATTTATCGTTTTTGATGATGCTGATCTTGATTCAGCTGTATCTGGAGCTCTCATCTCAAAATTTAGAAATACTGGACAAACCTGTGTCTGTACAAACCGATTCATTGTTCAGGAAGGTATTTATGATCAGTTTGTTGAAAAACTTGGTGAAGCGGTTAAAACACTCAATGTAGGTCATGGAATGGACGAAGGCGTTAATCAAGGACCACTCATCAGCTTTAAAGCTTTGGACAAAGTGAAAGATCACCTGGCTGATGCTGTGGATCGCGGTGCAGTCATTGTTGCTGGTGGAAAGCCTCACGAGAATGGAGGCACTATGTTCGAGCCCACAGTGATTAGTAATGTTGATACATCTATGAAAATGGCTTCGGAGGAGACATTTGGCCCACTCGCTCCCGTTTTTAAGTTCAAAACAGAAGATGAGGCCATTAACCTTGCAAATGACACTGAGTTTGGATTAGCCTCATATTTCTACACTAAAGATATTAATAGAATCTGGAGAGTCTCTGAAGCTCTAGAATACGGCATGGTTGGTATTAACGAGGGTGTGATATCCAATGAAGTGGCTCCGTTTGGCGGCGTGAAAGAGTCTGGTCTTGGGAGAGAAGGCTCTCACTATGGGATTGATGATTTTATGGAGCTTAAATATATCTGTATGGGTGGGCTTCAGTAGTCTTGCCATTTAGATTATTGGCTAACCTCACTCAACTGTTTTAACAACATTTTTAAACATGATTTCTAGTGAGTCATTTCACTGATTGGTATAATGTCGCATTCGATTTAATAAAATACAAAAATGAAAGTTGGAATTCTTGGCCTCGGAACTGTTGGAGGTGGTGTTGTAAATGTGCTTCAAAAAAATAGCAAGTCTATCAAAAGACGCACTGGAGCAGAAATAGAGCTGGTCATTGCTGGTGTTAGAGATTTAACCAAAAAACGCATTTGCGACACTAAGAAAATCAAATTAACTGAGGATCCGTTTGAAGTTGTCAATCATCCTGAGATTGATGTTGTTCTTGAACTCATTGGAGGCTTTGGACTTGCAAAGGAGCTCGTTGAAACTGCAATTAACAATGGCAAACATATTATCACGGCCAACAAAGCTCTCATAGGAAATCACGGTAATGAGCTCATCAAGCTTGCCAATAAGAAGAAAGTTCGATTCTTGTTTGAGGCTTCTGTTGCTGGTGGTATTCCAATTATTAAAGCCTTAGAACAAGGCCTGAGCGCAAACAATATCGAATCTGTAGCTGGAATCATCAATGGGACTGGTAACTTTATCCTGACTGATATGAAGGAAAAGGGTAGAGATTTCAATGACGTTTTAAAAGAAGCTCAAGCACTTGGTTATGCTGAAGAGGACCCAACCTTTGATATTGAAGGTATTGATGCTGCCCATAAACTCTCTATATTGGCTGCTATAGCGTTTGGAACTGAAATTCAATTTGACAAAATTTATACTAAAGGTATCAGTGAAATTACAACCGAAGATATTCTTCATGCTACCGAGCTCGGTTACACGATAAAGCACCTTGGAATTGCAAAGAGGACAGAAAAGGGAATCGAGTTACGCGTTCACCCTACTTTAGTACCTAATAATCGACTCATTGCTCGAGTGAACGGAGTGATGAATGCTGTTATGGTTAAAAGTGATGCTCTTGGGAAAAGCTTATACTATGGTCCAGGTGCTGGAGACGAAGCGACTGCTTCTGCAGTCATTGCGGACCTCAATGACATCATCAACAATCAGACTAGTAAAAATACGCTGGGATGGAAGTCTCAACAAAAAATTAAAGTGGTTGACAATGACTCAATCTTCAGTGAGTTCTTCTTGAGACTTGTGGTTACTGACGTCAAAGGAGTGCTCGCAAAGGTCACAGGTATATTCAACGACCACAATGTTAGTATCGAAGCTCTTATTCAAAAACAGGTGGATGAAAATAATAATGCTCATATTGCAATCACTACTGACAAGATCAGCACTAAGACTGTGATGAGTATCAAACAGAAAATTGAAGCAAGCGAATTTAATCAGGCTGACGTTCAAATTATTCATATTGAATTATTAGACTAAGTTTATTTAGGGGTAAATATGCGATACACGGGATTAATCGAGAGATATAGAGACAGACTGCCTGTTGGTGATAAGACTCGCTTGATAAGCTTAGGTGAAGGAAATACGCCCTTAATAAGGCTAGAGAATATCCCATGTGAAATGGGAACCCAAGTTAAACTCTACATAAAGTATGAAGGACTGAACCCGACTGGTTCTTTTAAAGACCGCGGAATGACAATGGCTGTTACAAAAGCCGTTGAAAGCGGCTCTAAAGCAATTATTTGTGCTTCCACTGGCAACACTTCTGCGGCAGCTGCTGCTTACGCAGCAAGAGCAGGTATTAAAGCATTTGTCATCATTCCTGAAGGAAAAATTGCACTTGGAAAGCTTGCACAAGCTATGATTCATGGATCAACTATTATTCAAATCAAAGGTAACTTTGACGATGGCATGCAGCTCGTCAAAGAGGTCGCTGAGTTCGCACCGGTTTCAATCGTTAACTCGATCAACCCTTTTAGACTTCAAGGGCAAAAGACAGCTGCGTTTGAGATCATTGAGGAGCTCGGTCATGCGCCAGATTACCACTGCTTGCCGGTCGGAAATGCAGGCAATATAACTGCACACTGGATGGGTTACACCGAGTACTTTGATGCTGGTAAAGCCTCATCCACCCCGACAATGCTTGGTTACCAAGCTGAGGGTGCTGCTCCATTTATTCATGGCTCGAAAGTTGAAAAGCCTGAAACTATTGCAACCGCTATAAGAATTGGAAACCCTCAAAGCTGGGATAAAGCTATAAAGCTCAGCAAAGACTCTAACGGCTGGTTTGACTGCTTTTCAGACAAAGAAATTCTTGCAACACAAAAATTATTGACTGAGAAAGAAGGAATTTTCTGTGAACCTGCTTCTGCCATCTCAGTTGCTGGTGCTTTAAAAGATATTGAATCTGGGAAAATACCAGATGGTTCAAGCGTAGTCTGCACTCTGACAGGACACGGCCTTAAAGATCCAGATACAGCGATTTCACAGTGTGATACGGATGCGATGATCAATATTAATCCAACGCTGGAAGAAGTAAAAAAAGCTATTCTTGAAAATATGTAGTTTTTTTAGGCTGTAGAAGTTTATGATACTATCTAGGGGTTTATGAGCAAACAGCACTACAAAACAATTGATGAATGCGTTGGAGGAACTCCACTTGTTCGACTTCAAAGATTGAACCCAAATCCATCAAACATTATTCTTGCCAAACTTGAAGGGAACAATCCTGCTGGCTCAGTAAAAGATCGTGCGGCTCTCAATATGATTGCTGAAGCTGAAAATAGAGGAGAGATTAAACCTGGAGATAGATTAATTGAGGCTACCAGTGGAAATACTGGTATTGCCCTAGCAATGGTTGCAGCGATTAAGGGCTACAAGATGACTCTTATTATGCAAGAGAATTTGTCACAGGAGAGAAGAGATGCGATGACTGCCTATGGCGCTGAATTAATTTTAGTCTCCAAAGAGCTAGGTATGGAGGGTGCAAGGGATCTTGCAAACCAAATGAGTGAGGAAGGAAAAGGCCTTCAGCTGAATCAGTTTGCAAACCAAGACAACCCTTCAGCTCATGCCTCCTCAACAGCTAAAGAAATTTGGAGAGACACGAATGGTGAAATAACTCATTTTGTCAGTTCAATGGGGACTACTGGAACAATCATGGGCGTCTCAAAATACTTAAAAGAAAAAAAGCCGTCGGTTCAAATTATTGGAATACAGCCTGATGGAGATTCGCATATACCAGGCATTAGACGCTGGCCAGAGGGCTATCTTCCAACTATTTTTGAGCCTTCACGAGTCGATAGAATTATGGATGTATCCCAATCAAGTGCAGAACAGACAACAAGAGATCTTTCAATACATGAGGGAATCTTTTCTGGAATATCTGCTGGTGGTGCAGTGGCATCTGCAATTGAGCTATCAAAGGAGGTTAATAATGCAGTTATTGTTACCATTATCTGTGATCGTGGCGATCGATACCTCTCTACGGGTGTATTTAAAGCCTGAAACCTAAATACTTTTAAAATTTAAAACGTTTTGATGACTGGTTTTAAATCAAAATATGTGTACAATTGTAGGTTCATAAATTCTTAAACACATAAAGGAGAAATAAATGAGTATTAAGTTAGGCTTTAAAAAGTCGTCAATTGCTATTACAGCATTGCTATTGTCAATAGGAATGACTGCTAAAGCAGGCGTTGTTTATGATTACATTAAAAATAACAATGAATTAATGATTGCGACTGATGCAAACTGGGCGCCATTCTCATACATTAATGATGCTGGTGAGATGGAAGGTTTCGACGTCGATGTTGGAAGAGAAATTGCTAAGCGTATGGGCGTTGAAGCTCGCTTTATTACACCTGACTGGGGCGTGATTACAGCGGGTAACTGGAACATGCGTTGGGACGTATCAGTAGGCTCAATGACTCCAACTGAGAGTCGTTCTGAAGTTCTAAACTTCCCTGCAGTTTACTATTACACACCTGCTGCTTTCGCAGTTCACGTTGACTCTCCTGTGACAACTTTAGCAGGCTTAAATGGCAAAAATATATGTACTACAGCTTCCTCAACTTGGGAGATGTATCTAGAAGGTAACTTAAATATGCTTAATGCGCCTGCATTTAAATATAAGGTGACACCAGGAACGATTACTGCTCTAGCAGATGGCCATACATGTCTTGATGACACGCGTTTAGGACCAGGCGTTCGTAATGATGGCATTATTGATTCTGTACCGATGATTCAAGGTGCTATAGAAGACGGATATCCTATTAAATTCTTAGGTGATCCTGCTTTCTATGAGCCTTTATCAATTGCAACTGACAAAGGTAATGATGATCCTGAGTTAGATGCTGAGATTGCTAGAATTATCACTGAAATGCAAAAAGACTACACATTAACTACATTGTCAATGAAGTGGTTTAAAAATGCAGATGGTAGCTCTAACGACTACACTATTGCATATTAAGAACAGAAGTATAAATATAAGTTTTACTTAAGTTCTAGAGAAAGGTATGTTCGTCGATACCGTTGTTGAAGATAAGGCGCTGCATAAACCAGCTTTCCTTGCAGGTCTTTCAATAACGGTATTGGCGATTTTTTTTGCCTTTAACTTCACCAATACCATTTTTGGTGAATTCCTTAGCCCAGTCATTGGAAATCCTGAAGAGAGTGGTTTCTTTGGGCGACTAGCAGTTTCATTTGTCCTTACTATCTTATTTGTAGGCAATTTATTATTAATCAGTTTTGCTAGGCTAAAAATCCAAATTTTAATTGTCTGGTTAGAGTTGTTTCTACTCTTCCTGGCCTTTGCATACTCTTTTGATCTTGAAATAGCCTATATTTTTTCTGGACAGCCAAGCAAAATTGGAATTATGATTTCCAAAGGTCTGTTCACTACGATTTATATTTCAGCAGTATCTATTGTCATTGCAACAGTTATCGCTATCGTTGGAGCAATAGCCAAACTCTCAAATAATGGTTTTGCTTATGCTATTGCAAGCTTTTACACCTCTTTATTCAGAGGACTACCGCTTCTTCTCCAGATTTACCTGATATATATGGGCCTTCCACAATTGGGATTCATGATTGATGCAATTCCATCTGGAATTGCTGCCCTATCCCTTTGTTATGGTGCTTACATGACCGAAATCTTTAGGGCGGGAATCCAAAGCATTCCCAGAGGCCAATGGGAAGCTTCAAGAGCATTAGGTTTTCCATTTCGCCTAATACTTCGAAAAATTATTCTGCCTCAATCGATTCCGCTCATCATTCCGCCAACCGGCAACCAATTCATTGCAATGCTCAAAGACAGTTCACTAGTTTCTGTCCTTGGAATTTGGGAGATTATGTTCCTGGCTAAAAAACTTGGTGCTAAAGATTTTAATCATTTAGAAATGTTGCTTACAGCTGCAATGATTTATTGGATTCTGACAATCATCCTTGAGACAATCCAAGCTCGTATTGAGAGAAAATATCAACAAAAGACTTAATTATGGCTAACAATAATTCAAAAGTTAATCCAATAATATCTCTGAAAAATGTGAGTAAATGGTATGACGATTTTCAGGCCTTAAAGAATATTGACTTAGAAATTAAACTTAAAGAAAAAATTGTGATTTGTGGGCCGTCTGGCTCAGGAAAATCAACATTAATTAGGTGTCTTAATCGGTTAGAAGCACACCAAGAAGGACAAATACATGTTAATGGAATTGAGCTTCACGAAAAAATGAAAGATATTGATACTGTTCGACAAGATATTGGCATGGTCTTTCAGAGCTTTAATTTATTCCCGCACTTAACAGTGCTAGAGAACTGTATGGCTGGTCCAAATTGGGTTAGGGGAATTAGTGAAGATGAGGCAAAAGAGAGAGCGATGTCTCTTCTTGAACAGGTGAAGATTCCAGAGCAAGCTGACAAGTATCCCGAGCAACTCTCTGGAGGGCAACAACAACGTGTAGCGATTGCAAGAAGTTTGTGCATGCAGCCTAAAGTAATGCTGTTCGATGAGCCAACCTCAGCACTCGATCCAGAAATGGTCTCTGAGGTTTTAGACACCATGGTTGAGCTTGCAAAAAGTGGGATGACGATGATTTGTGTTACTCATGAAATGGGCTTTGCAAGACAAGTTGCTGATAGAATAATCTTTATGGATGAAGGTGAAATTGTAGAACAGAATAGTCCAGAAGAATTCTTTAATAATCCTAAATCTGACCGAACAAAAGGATTCTTAGATCAGGTTCTTAGTTAATCTGGCTTCTTAAAATACTCTTTAAAAGCATCAATAACAAATAGGATATCTTTCTCACCTATTCCAAGGTGGCAGACCAGTCTTCCTCGATCAAGATTTGAAACTATGATCTCTTTATCGAATAAAAATTTCTCAAGAGGCGCTCTATGGTTTTTAGGACAATCTACAAAAACCATGTTGGTCTGACTCTCGCTAAAATCGACTGATAGCTCCGCAATTGATGAAAGACCTTTCGCAAGAAGTCTAGCGTTATCATGGTCCTCCTGAAGCCTTTGAATGTTATTTTCTAGTGCATACATTCCGCAAGATGCAATGACACCAACTTGCCTCATACCTCCGCCAAGCATTTTCCTAAGTCGATGAGCCTTATCAATTGTGTCTTGATCAGAAACTAGCAACGAACCCACAGGAGCACCAAGGCCCTTTGATAGGCAGATTGATACACTATCAAAGCATCTAGTTAATTGCTGCATTGATAATCCACTATGAATGTGTGCATTAAATAGTCGAGCACCATCCAAATGGACTTTAAGGTTTTTACTATGGGCAGCGTTTGCGAGCTCGTCAAGTTCGCTCTGTGGCTGAACCCTGCCAGAGGAAGTGTTCTCAAGACAGAGTAATTTTGTTACTGCATAATGTGGGTCATCATCCTTGATTTGCTTAAGCATATCCTCAATGTTCATTGATCCTGAATCAGAAGTCTCAATAGGACAAATACCGACACCCCCGAGCACTGATACGCCCCTCGCTTCATAAAGATTCGTATGATAACTTTTTCCAATAAGAACTTCATCACCTCTCTGACAATGTGAAAGCATTGCAGTCAGGTTACTCTGAGTGCCACTAGGAAAAAATAATGCTGCTTCCTTATCTAACAATTTTGCAGCATACTCTTGAAGTTCATTAACAGCTTCATCCTCATTATAGACATCGTCCCCAAGGCTAGCATCTTGAATGCTTTGCAGCATTTCCTTGGACGGAAGTGTAACCGTATCACTTCTAAAATCAATTGGATTTTTTAAATTGATTCTTTCAGAGTGTTGTGTATTTAAATTGTATTGACTCATAATTCAAAGGCACTAAGGTTTATACTCAGGATATGCTAAAGTAGCCACAAGGTGGGTTCTAGGCTTAAATCCACCATTCAGCGCAGTGTGATAGCCCCTCGTATCAGTAAAATATACTGACCCATCTGCTGGAAGATGCGTGCAATGATGGTTCACTATGAACAATGCTCCAGGGTTGGTATAGATTGGAATGTGAATTCTAGGCTCTGGATCTCTATGCCATGAATTACAATTAAAGCTATCTTTTTCAAGAATGCGAACCCTTCCAATCGGGTATCGAGCTGAAAGTTCATCATAAATGGTTTCAAAATACGTACCCTTGAAAATATCAACAAGCTCACAGAAGGATGCCTCATCAACCAGTTCGTCTTTGGCAACTTCTTTATAGCTCTCATCAACTCGGGTGTAGTATCGACCAACAAGATCTTTATCAGAGTCGACTGAACTATCTTTTCTTTTGGTCATTGCAATAGCATGGAAACCAGAAGCTGCAGTTTTGAATTCTGCACCAGCTTTTATATCATCAAGAGACTTTCTTATTTTTTCTATATCAAACTTAAGCTTTAGTTTTACGATGTGTTCATTACCCTTAAATGATGCAACAGAGTCTATATCAACTCTCTCATTTATATAAGAATCTAATTCCTTTCTATCTTCTGATATGCTCATTTCTATGTTTAAAAAGGTTTCACAACTGCGAGAACAATAATGGAAATCAAGAAAATGACCGGGAACTCATTGAACCATCTAAAAAAAACATGTGACTTGTTGTTTCTATCTTCTGCAAATACTCTTACCAAATAGCCACAGTAAAAGTGATAGGCTATTAACACAGCAACTAGAAGTAGCTTAATCTTCAGCCAATACATCCCACTATAGACCTCCCAAGCATAGTTCTGAACCATCCAGAAACCAAAGATAGTTGTCAATATAAAGCTTGGCATCATGATGCCGTTATAGAGCTTTCGCTCCATAATCTTAAAACGCTCTATACTAATTTCATCCTCTGCCATGGAGTGATAAACAAACAGTCTTGGCAAGTAAAACATCCCAGCCATCCATGAGACAAATCCAAAAACATGTATTGCTTTAACCCAGAGCATAATAAATCCAAAAAAAATAAAAACATAATACCTTTTTGGTATGTTTTTTGTGCATTAATGAAACTTTATAATCTTTCTAACAAGCACTGTATTTGCCTCTCCAATGATCTCTCACGTAGTAAAATTTGAGGTAATTATTAGTCTAAATTATTCATGCTGAATTTTTTTAAAAAAAATCAAGACTCAGACCCTGAGAAAGAAAAAAACAAATCTTCCTTAAAGGATCGGCTTTTTAAATCCAAAAAAAAGCTTGGTGATGGACTATCCTCACTTGTCATTGGCAAAAAGAAGATTGATGAAGATCTCCTTGAGGAGCTTGAAGTTCTTCTAATAAGTTCAGATATAGGCATACAAACGACAGACAAGGTAATCGAAAGCGTTAGAAAAAAAGCATCAAGAAAAGAGCTTAAAGATGAGGACAGTTTATACGAACTAATCAAGATTGAACTTGAATCATTATTGATAACTGAGAGTAGCTTGGAGCCTAGTTTAGAGAGTCCATTTGTAATCCTGGTTGTTGGAATCAACGGTGCGGGCAAGACTACTACCATTGGAAAACTTGCTAAGCTCTTTCAGGGTGAAGGTAAATCTGTCATGCTCGCTGCTGGAGACACTTTCAGAGCTGCTGCAGTGGAGCAGCTCCAGGTCTGGGGTGAGCGAAATGAAATACCTGTAATTGCACAAAAGACTGGCGCTGATGCAGCATCAGTAGTTTATGATGCTTACCAGTCGGCCATTGCAAAAAAAATGGATGTACTCATTGCAGATACAGCAGGAAGACTTCATACCCAAGATAACCTGATGCAGGAACTTGAAAAAATTAAGAGAGTTTTAAAGAAACATAATGAAAATGCGCCTCATGAAACACTTCTCGTTATTGATGGTGGTTCGGGTCAAAATGCTGTTCAACAGGCTAATGAATTCCATAAATCAATTCATTTATCTGGACTGGCAATAACAAAACTTGATGGCACAGCAAAGGGCGGCGTCTTGTTTTCAATTTCTGACTCTCTTAAGCTTCCAATACGTTTTATTGGTGTAGGCGAAGCCATTGAAGATCTCAAACCATTTAATGCAAGAGATTTTGTGGATGCATTGTTTGATTAAAACTCGAGAGCAAGATGCTGAGAATCTATTTTCTTGGCTAATTCAATGTCAAGCTTTGTGATTCCGCCCTCACTATGAGTCACTAGACTAATTTCAACTTTATTATAGACATTTGACCACTCAGGGTGATGGTCCATCATTTCAGCTATTATTGCAATCAAACTCATAAATTCAAAAGCTTGGGCAAAATCTGAAAATTTAAACTCTTTATAGAGCTTGCCATTACTAATGCTCCAGTTGTCAAGCTCCTTTAAGTGGTGGTTTATTTGCTTGTCAGTTAGAATCAATTCATTTCTCATTGAGTAACTCTCTTGCTCCTAAGGATAACAGTTTGTTTGCGGCTCTAATGCCTAAATCTATCGGGTTGCTAGTTTCGCCAAGCTCTTCAACCCTAATTTTCTGCACTGACTTCAGTCATCGTTCTTTTGTGACTAAGAGGCTCAATAAGCCTACTAATTTCATGATCATTAACTTTTATTTCAATTCCAAGCGCGCCCTGACCTACTGCAGGTAAAGACTCATCGGGGCTCAAATCTTGCTTAATTCTGTCTTCAAATCCAAGCCTAGATAAACCTGAACATGCCAAAATTATTGCGTCATACTCACCATCATCGAGTTTTTTTAGGCGAGTATTTACATTACCCCTAAGATCCAAAATCTCAAGATCTGGCCTCATTGCTTTTATCTGGACAATACGTCGCAAGCTACAGGAGCCTAATTTTGCTCCAATTGGTAACTCTTCAATAGTGTTATAGTCATTTGATACAAAGGCGTCAAATGGGTTCTCTCGTTCGAGAATAGCCCCTATTTCAAAACCTTGCGGCAACTCATAAGGAACATCTTTCATAGAATGAACCGCAATATCTGCCCTACCTTCATTCATTCCTACCTCTAACTCTTTGATAAAAAGACTCTTACCACCAATTTTAGATAATGGTGAATTAAGAATTTGATCACCCTGAGTAGTCATCTTAACCAACTCAATCTTTAAATCTGGATACAAACTCGCTAATTTAGACTTTACAAACTCGGCTTGCCAAAGGGCTAAAGGGCTTTTACGTGTGGCAATTTTCAGCACAGAAATGATGCCTCCATTGAAATCGATTTCAATCATATTTTATCGAGTGTTGATTAGGTTTGTTGGTAATTAAAAGAATTTTGTATTCAAAATAAAACTGAAATTTCTTACAGTGATAATAGTGTAAATAGGTTTTTATATCATTTTCAGTAACTTAGGCCTTAGATACTGGAATAATGTGCAGTAATTAAAAAATGTAATATAAAACGAGTAAATATAGCAATGACTTCTGAAACAAATCATTTATGGGGTGGTCGCTTTAACGAGCCTACAGACGAATTTGTAAAAATTTTTGGTGCCTCTGTGTCTTTTGATAAAGCACTTGCACTCTATGATATTGAAGGATCAATTGCTCATGCAACAATGCTTAATGAGGTTGAGGTTTTAACAGATTTTGAATTAAAAGAGATTTTAAACGGCCTTGATATAATCAAAAATGAGATTACTTCAGACAAATTTAATTGGTCAACCGACCTTGAAGATGTCCACATGAATATTGAGTCAAGGTTAACTGAGATTTGTGGCGAGCCAGGCAAAAAACTTCATACAGGTCGCTCGCGAAATGATCAGGTAGCAACAGACATTAGACTTTATCTCAGGGATCATGTTGTCTTGATAAATCAGGAGTTAACTAAGCTTCTAAATGCACTGCTTGATCTTGCTGAAAAGGAAAATAGTACAATCATGCCTGGGTTTACTCACCTTCAGGCTGCGCAGCCTATCACATTTGGGCATCACCTTTTGGCATACTTTGAAATGTTTAAGCGTGACTTGGAGCGACTTCAAGAAAGCTACAAACGTATCAACACTTTGCCTCTTGGAAGTGCAGCACTTGCAGGAACAAGTTATCCAATTAATCGTCAAAGAACTGCTGAGTTACTAGGGTTTGAACGAATCAGTCAAAACTCTCTTGATGCGGTCAGTGATCGTGACTTTGCTATAGAATTTACGGCTCATGCTAGCCTTATCATGATGCATCTTTCAAGGTTTTCTGAAGAGCTTATCCTATGGTCTAGTGCTCAATTTGAGTTTGTATCTCTTCCAGATAGTTTTTGCACGGGTTCATCAATCATGCCTCAAAAGAAAAATCCTGATGTGCCAGAATTGGTTCGCGGTAAAACTGGAAGGGTTACAGGTAACCTAATCTCACTATTAACTTTGATGAAAGGGCAGCCTCTAGCCTATAACAAGGACAATCAAGAAGACAAGGAACCTCTTTTTGACAGCGTTGAAACAATCTACTCTTGCCTTCGAATTTTTGCTGACATGGTGCCAAAAATTAAAGCCAATAAAGAGAATATGCTTAATTCTGCAATCAAAGGCTATACTACTGCAACTGACTTAGCGGACTATCTAGTCAATAAAGGCTTACCATTCAGAGATGCTCATGACGTTGTTGGAAAAGCGGTTGCATTTGGAATAAAAAGCAATAAAGATTTGAGTGAATTTACTCTTGAGGAGCTTCAAGAGTTCAATCCTGGTATTGAGTCTGATGTCTTTGATGCAATTTCTTTAGAAGGATCCATCAACTCTAGAAATCACCTTGGCGGCACCTCTCCAAAGCAAGTTTTGAATGCTATTAAAGTGGGTCGAAATTCAATAAAATAATGCGCATTATTTTTGCAGGAACTCCTGACTTTGCAGTCCCTGCATTGTCTAAAATCCATAACTCCAATCACCAAGTAGTAGCGGTCTATTGTCAGCCAGATAGGCCCAAAGGTAGAGGAAAAGTCTTGACCTCTTGTGCTGTCAAAAACTTTGCTCTTGAAAATAACTTAGACGTGATTCAACCTGAAAATTTTAGTAATGAGCAAAACCTGAAGAAACTTGGCTCTCTTGAGCCAGATTTAATTATTGTTGCTGCTTATGGCCAAATCTTGTCAAAAGAAGTACTGAATCTCCCTAAATTTGGTTGTTTGAATATTCATGCATCACTTCTTCCTCGCTGGAGAGGAGCAGCGCCCATTGAACGTGCAATTCTTTCAGGAGATAAAGAGACTGGGATTTCGATAATGCAGATGAATGAAGGTCTTGATACTGGAGATATTCTATTATCAAGAAAACAAAATATTGCAAATTCAGAAACAGCTGGCTCTTTAACTGAGTCCTTATCGATACTTGGGGCAGACCTCATAATTGAGACAATAGAACTACTTCCTGAGCTTGATGCTAGAACTCAGGACCATACAAAAGCTAACTACGCCAAAAAGATCTTAAAAAATGAGTCGCGAATTGATTGGAATCAAAGTGCAGAAAATATTAATCAAATGATTAGAGCTTTTAATCCAAGGCCTATTGCACAAAGCAATGCAGAAGGTACGGAGTTTAAAGACAAAGTCCTAAGAATCATTGAAGCTGAAGTGATATCAAGTGAAACTTCGAAGCCTCCAGGTACAGTCATTGAGCAAAATAAACAGGCTTGCCATATTGCAACTGGTGCAGGAATACTAAGCTTAAAAAGGGTTCAGCTTGCTGGCAAAAATATAGTTTCAATTAAAGACTTTAATAATGCTTATCAACTAACAAAACTTAAATAATAAATCTCTAGAAATCGTTAGCAATCAGCATGCTTTCAGAATCTGCAATTTCATTTTTGATTCGCGCTATGATTTTAGAATCAATCATCTTGGTATCTAATTCAAATAATCCACAATTACTCAGTGCTTCTCTGATGTTAATCTGCCTTCCTAAATATAAAAATTCAACTCTACTAGCTGCCGGCAAATGTGAACTTCTTCTTCCCACACCGATTGAGATTCCTGATAGCGAATCTACAATATTCTTATAACTTGGACATAAGATGGTGTGTTGAATAAGATTATTAGTTAGTGTTTCAACTTCAGAAATAAATATGCGATCACCTAGATAAAAAACCGCTCCCTTGCCTCTAGTTCGATTTCTTTGAATGTCACCATTTTCTTTATCCCATAGATGCTCAATACTAGTTGAGTAAAACTTATTCTTGTACTCATAGATATGAATTAAACTCCGAATTATCTTGTCAGGCAATGTAGCAGAATAATAGTGGTTGAAATAATATCCTTCATATCGAGATAAATCTTTATTTTTACTAGGTATTAAATTTAAATGTTTCTCAAACACGTTCATCTCAGAATTTGACTCTGATTGAAGAATTTTTGATGTAATTTTAAGGAATTGACTTGATTCTAAATTCAACTCTTCTTCTGAAAATTGGAAATATTGACAAATTTTATTTAAGTTATATTTTGAAGGATAAATTTGACCACTTAAATACTTATTGAATTGCTGTCGATTAATCTCCATCTTTCGACAAACATGAGCTACAGAAACTTGATTATTACATAATGTACGTAAATTTTTTGAAAAATTTTCGTGCTTCATATCTTACATATCTGCTAATAAAACAACATAGAATAACAGCATACAATTCAGAATTCAAATTATCTTAGTCATGGTTTAAAAGCCACAAAAGTTATATAAATATATAAAACTAAAAATAGTCACGCTTAAATTTTTCATCCCAAGTTCGCTTGAAAACCTGTTTATCCCCCTCCCACGCAATCAAAACTGCATGCATGTAAAAATGATCTAAGTCTGAAGTAATTTTAGTAAAGGTATACGTTTTAGTTTGCCAATTACCCCTTCCATACTCCCATTCCCATTCATATTCAGCGTTAGCAGATAATGGATCCAACTCACTAATACTAAAACGATGTAGAGACTTTGATCCCATTTCCATTCCACTTTCTTTAATCCTAATTTTCCCATTATCAGCTTTTATTTCTAAGATGTTCAAATTCTGCTTTTCATCAAAACTAGATTGACGATTTTCGTTAAATTCCCGAATAGTTATTGTGGGCTCCTCTTCAGGTACATTATTTTTAGTGAATTCTTTCAGTACCTCAGTTGACACATTGCCTCCAAGAACTGGCAGTTTTAATAAACTTAAGTCTGAATAAATTGTTAAACAAGTATTAGTTGGAGCAGGCCAAGCAATGGGCCAGTAACTCGTAGAGATAGCTAGTCGAAGCTTATGTCCAATAGGAACAATGTAGCCGACATGGTTCAACTCAACTATAACTTCTTCAACTTCACCTGGAATCATTACCTCAGGATTTGACTTTCCATTTCGCTGAGATAAGTTCAAAATACCACGAGTAATCAGTGTGCTTGAACCGTCAGGCCAGAGATCACAAAGCCTAACTGCAACGAGTCCTTGTGGCTGATCACTACTCAAATTCAAAGTAATTGATGCATTACCTAAAATTTCCAATGGAAGCTTAAGTGTTTCAGTATCAAAAACTAGTGATCCAGAGTCCTCTATATTCTGATTGTCAGGCAATTCATCAGCTAATCCGAATGCAAACCAAGGCATATATTCGCCTGAAAATTGACCTACTGTTTGCGGCGATAAAATTTTCATTGCTTGATTAGGTATTTTTTTGAAAGATAAACCCTCTTGATTTAAATAGAAACACTTAGTTTCAACTTGTTCTGATGGCCAACTAGATAAACCAATCCAACGACCAGGTCGACTATCATAATAAGTTTTTGGCTTAACAGTATCTTGTAAAAAAACTTGGTACTTAGCCTCATCCATAACTCCAGTTTCTTTTTCTTTTAACCAGTGATCAAACCAACGAACCGCATTAGAAAGAAAATCCACAGTAGGTCCAGGAATCCCAAGGTGTGGATACCGATGACACCATGGACCTTGTAAACCGCGAGTTGGCACATCAAGATTCTGCAACAACCGAGGCACAGTATTAGGCCAGCAATCTGCATGTCCACTAATGACATAAACTGGTATTTTGATCTTAGAATAATCAACATCTACTGAGTTGTTCAGCCAATACTCATCATTATGTTGATGTTTAAGCCAACGTTCAAGATAGTGTGGTGTTTTTTCAAGTCGCTCATGCCAGAGAGTTTGCCAATTATCGCCAACTAGTTCAGGATCTGGAGGTCGAGAATTATATCCAAACATAATCGCACCCCAGCCGAGGGTTTGACCTACCATACAGCCCATATAATAACTACCATCGTCATAATAACGCTGGTCAGTTGATCCTAAAGTGATAATTGTTTTAAGTGCTTTAGGTGATCGCTGAGCAAGTTGTAATCCTGTAATTCCACCCCATGAGATTCCCATGGTACCGACATTACCATTACACCAGGACTGACTAGCAATCCAATCAATTACAGCTACACCATCATCTATTTCCTGATCTGTATACTCATCATCCTTAAAACCATCTGAGCTCCCTGCACCGCGCATATCAACTCGGATACAGGCATATCCATGTTTGGCAAAATGAGCAATTGTGTTCGAATCCCGTTTAACTGTGTAATCGTCTTTTCGATATGGTAAATACTCAAGGATAGCTGGGTAAGATTTTTTATCATCTGGCATCCAAAGTCGAGCACCAAGTCGAGCACCGTCAGGCATCGGTATCCAAAAATGATTTGAATGAATTACTCCCATACTTAACTCCTAATTTAGAGGGTAGTGACAGGTCAAAATTTGAGAATTATTAAAAGTATGAATTGGTGGAAACTCATTATCACAATGTTTGCTAGAAAAAGGACATCGTGTATGAAATTCACAACCATTCGGTCGATCCATTAGGCTAGGCACCTCTCCCTGAAGCTCAATTCTATTCTTTAAATTTGCTTCTGAATAAGGCGCTAGATTCGCCGATAATAATGCTAAAGTATAGGGATGTCTGGGCTTTGCAAAGATATCGTCTGTTTGACCCTGTTCGACAAAGCGCCCAAGATACATTACCGCAGTTTTATCAGAGATATGCCTTACAATATTTAAATTATGAGTTATGACAAACAAACTAACTCCTAAGTCATCCTTAAGTTTGTTTAGTAAGTTTAATATTTCACCTTGTACTGAGACATCTAGACCCGCAGTCGGTTCATCAGCAATAATCATTTTTGGATCTAGCGATATAGCTCTTGCAACTCCAACTCGACGAGCCTGTCCTCCACTGAGTTGATGTGGATATCTCTCACTAATTTGTTTAGGCAATCCAACGAGTTTAAGTAATCGATCTGCCTCCATTTTTAGATCTCGATTATTAAGATTGTGTATTTTATAAGCTTCGGTAATTAATGAACCTACACTCATCCTTGGACTAAGCGAACCAATCGAATCTTGCCAGATATACGAAATCTTTTTTCTATAAGCCATTATTTGTGATGATGTCATAGTAGTGACATCCTCATTCATAAATTTTATCTGCCCTTCATCAGCATTTAGTAAGCCGGCAGTCGCTAAAGCTAAGGTAGATTTTCCAGAGCCACTTTCACCAACTAAGGTGAAGGTTTCGCCCTCCTTCATCTCTAATGAAACCTGTCTGACTGCGTCTATATAGGGGTCTTCTATTTTATTAACCATTGCATGAAATGGTGACTTAGTTCGAAACCTAACACGCAGATTTTTTATAGAAAGCAATTTACTCATGATTCTGTTAAGTGACAACTGACAAAATGGGTATTATCAAATTCTTTCCATTTTGGGCTATCATGATTGCAACGATCAATAGATTGACTGCATCGGTTTTTAAATATACACCCCTTGGATAGATTAATAAGATCCGGTATTTCTCCTGGAATTGTTGGTAACAACCGCTGCTTTTTAGAAATACTGGCAGGGTCACATTCTAATAATTTAATTGTATACGGATGAGCTGGCTTGTTAAATATCTCGTATGTACTTCCCTGCTCTACCACCTGTCCCGCGTACATAACTACTACATGATCGCATAGTTCAGCTATGACTCCAAGGTGATGTGAAACAAATAAAATTGAACAGCCCATTTCCTCCTGAAGCTCTTTTAACAATTTAAGTATCTGAACCTCAAGAGTGGCATCGAGTGCAGTAGTTGGCTCGTCAGCAATCAGTAGAGATGGACCTGCTTGAAGCGCCATAGCAATCGATACTCGTTGCTGCATCCCTCCTGATAGCTCATGCGGGTATTGGTTGAACTGAATATGAGGATCCGGCAAGCCAACCTTATTCAACATATCAATCGATCGTTGTTTTTTTAT
>LURN01000043.1 GCA_001628405.1 Candidatus Thioglobus sp. REDSEA-S12_B1
TTATCACGATAAACAAAGACTGGTGCTTGCCCAAAAGTAGTTGAAACAGCTTTTCCATCCGTCAGAGCTCCCTCAAGATCATAGCTCATCCATCGACTTAATAATTCATTAGTTTTCGGCCCTTTAAACTCAAGAGTACCATATGCAGCAGAATTATCAGTAATCGAGACTCCCAACGGTAACTTAACAAATTTCTCTTCTATTTGATTCATTTGCGGAGAATTTAGTGAAACCCAAAACTCATCAGGGCTGATCCAAAAGCATTTCAAGTCGGCATCACCAGTTGTCATTTCTAATGTGCCTGGCAACTCGATATTAAAAATGTCCTTTACGGCTTTGATATTCTTTTTTGAGTCTTTAGATGTCCTAAGGATAAGCAGAGATTTGCCAATAATTTCTTGACAACTGATATCATCTTGATTAATTATAAAACCTGCTTGATCAACAAGCGGATTGAAAGTTGATCTAAATTCTGGTTCTATATTTTCAATACTATTTTTACTCATTGCCATCTACCTTGTCACCATTAACATCATAAAAAATACTGCTAGAAACTTCACACGGTATCTCTTTCAAACCTTGCTTTTCTTGAACAATCTTTACAAGAACGGTATCAGACATCTTTGAAAGACCGCCTTTGAGTTGAGCCAATGCAATTGATCTACCTAATGCCGGACTGTAGTAACTTGAAGTAACGTAACCAACTGAGATGCCCTTATTATTAATAATATGTGCACCTTCCGGAAGAACGACCTTGGCATCTTTTGTGAGCAAGCCCACCAACTGCAATCTATCCTTTGAATTTAGAGCAGAAATACTAAAAGAACGGCGTCCTATATAAGAAAAAGGCTTATTTTTTGCAAGAATCCAGTTCATATTAACATCCATCGGTGTCATCGAACCATCTGTATCCTGACCAACAATAATGAAGCCTTTCTCAGCGCGCAGAACGTGCATTGATTCAGTTCCATATGGAGTGATATTCCATTCCATTCCCTCACGGGCAACCTCATCCCATATGAATCGACCATAGTTTGCTTCAATATTTATTTCGTAGGCTAATTCACCTGAAAAACTGATTCTCATGATTCTGGCCTTGACGCCGCAAACTGTTCCAGGACGCCATTGCATAAACTTAAAGTTTTGACTATTAAAATCTACATCTTGGCACAACTTGCTCATCAATTTTCGCGCATTTGGGCCTACAACTGCAACTGTTGAATACTGGTCTGTAACACTACTAAGGTGGACATCCAAATGACTCCATTCTGTTTGAAGCCACATTTCTAGAGTTGAATAGACACTTGCAGCTCCGCCTGTTGTCGTAGTCATAATAAAATGATTATCATTAATACAGGTTGAAACACCGTCATCAATAATCATCCCTTTTTCATTGCACATTAAGCCATAGCGACAACTCCCTGGGGCTAGCTTCATCCATGCATTTGTGTAGACTCTTGATAAAAACTCTCTTGCATCCTTTCCTTGAATATCAATCTTTCCAAGGGTTGATGCATCCATCATGCCAAGAGAGTTTCGGACAGCAAGGCACTCTCTATTGACAGCCTGATGCATATCTTCGCCATCCTTTGGATAATACCAAGGCCTATACCACTGGCCAACTAACTCGAATTTAGCGCCACTTTTGACATGAGATTCATGAATAGTGGTATATCTTTGAGGGTCGAAAAAATCTCCCACTTCTCTGCCAGCCATCGCTCCAAAATCAACACCCGTATAAGCAGGCCTGAATGTTGTTGTGCCCACTTCTGACATAGGGGAATCAAGGAATTCCGCGGCAACTGCAATGCCATTGATATTACCAGTTTTACCTTGGTCTGTTCCAAAGCCCATAGCTGTATATCTCTTAATATGCTCTATTGAACGGTACCCCTCTCTGATTGAAAGCGCAATATCAGTTGTAGTGACATCATTTTGAAGGTCAATGAAGACCTTTGGTTTATTGAGAATTTCAAGTGGAGTAAAGAACTGATCAACGTTGAAATAATTAAGACTTTGATTAGTCAGTTTTTCCGATTTGACCTGACTATCCTCGCCCAAAGTCTGAAGAGTTAAATGGGCTTTATTTTTTGCATCCACAATTGCATCTTTCCAAAACCCAATAGAATTGACAGCACCACATACTTGCCTATTATTGCGTTCCTTTTGTGGCAAGAATGCTTGTGAGTATTCATCAAAATAAGTTTTACCGCCGCAATGGCAGTCCAAATGAACGACTGGGTTAAAACCCCCTGAGGTTGCCAACAAGTCGCAACTTAAAGTTTTGATGTCGCCAGTTAATCTCCATTTTGATTTCCAGTGAGGCGGCTTGGCTTGATTTTCTACCTGTGAAATCTCAATACCCGTAACTCGACTTTTTCCTTTTGCCTTGATAACAGCAAAACCTTGAAAAACATCAATACCTAGACCCTTTGCCTTTGTGACAGTTTCACTCTCTTGACCAGGAGCTCTGACATCAATAACTTTAGACTTGATATTATTTTCACTTAAATCAATTGCAGTGTTATAAATACTGTCATTATTACCATATAAAATAATTTCTTTGCCAGCAACTACATTAAACTCATTTAAATATCTTCTGACAGATTGGCCAAGCATAATATTCGCTAAATCATTTCCTTCAAATAGCATAGGACGCTCATGCGCTCCGGTAGCTAGAATGACCTCTTTTGTTCTAATCTTGTGAAGCACTTTCCTAGCGGCTTGACCACCCTCGTAGACCATTGATTGACCGGTTGCGTTGGTCTGCAAAACCTCAACATAGTTGTGGTCATACCAGGCATATGCAGTTGCCGAAGTTAGAATTTTTAGACGAGGGTTTTCTTCATCTTTATACTCTAAAAGCTTATCCTTGGTCTCTTGATACCAAAGGGCTGCATTTTTATCAGTTGTGAATTCATTAATTAATTCACCGCCTAAATTTTCTCGCTCATCCACTAGGATGACTCTAGAACTTTTTGAGTTAGTAAGGATTTCAAGTGATGCAGCCATTCCGGCAGCGCCACCTCCAATAACAAGGACCTCAGAATGTTGAAAAATATGATCATAAACATCCTCATCGGTCTCTGAAGGTGCTTTTGAAAATCCAGAAAGAGATCTAAGACGATCCTCGACAATTGACCAAACCTTTTGCTTGATAAAAGTCTTGTAGTAGAAGCCAGCAGGCATAAAGCGATGAAATGGTTTGATGATGGCTCTAAAGTCAACGGAATTAGGATTACTTGAACTCACTGCGCTCAAGCCATCATAAAGCATGACCTCTGTGGCCTTCATATTAGGCGTGTATCTACCTCCAATCTCTAAAGAAACTAGGGCGTTCGGCTCTTCAACTCCAGCCCCGATAATTCCTCTTTTTCTTCCGTATTTGAAACTTCTTGCATAATATAAAACATCGTTTGCTATTAATGCTGACGCCAAAGTATCGCCCTTAAAGCCTTTATAGGTTTTATTGTTAAATACGAAACTTAAAGGTTGAGTGTAATCAATAAGACTACTTGGAGAATTCTCTAATCTCATGATGCGTTCTCACTATTGATTTCTTGAAATGTTGCTGCCTCTAGAACTTCGTGTGTGATGGTAGATCTTTTTACTAAAAAATATTTTCGACATCCAGAAGTATGTACCCATTGCTCCCAATGATCACCCTTTATATTGGTCCTATAAAATACATAGTCCGCCCACTCCTCATCGCTTAAGGCTTCAGGATTCTCTGGTCTTGCTATAAAAGCTTCTCCAGCAGGTGAAAATTCATTCTGGTCTCTTGATTCTTTACAATATGGACAAGTAATCAAAAACATAATACTACCTTCTAAATAATCTAGTGAGCCACACCAGCAGCACCATGTTCATCAATAAGGGCTCCAGTTGTGAAGCGATCAATATGAAATGGAACTGCTAAATCATGCTGTTTGTCCTGGGCAATAGTGTGTGCAAACACATTACCGGATCCTGGTGTTGCCTTAAAGCCGCCAGTTCCCCAACCACAGTTAAAATAAAGGCCTTCTACTTTTGTTGGACTTATAATGGGGCAAGCATCTGGACAGACATCAACTATACCGCCCCATTGTCGATTCATTCTAACCCGGGAAAAAATTGGAAATAACTCAAGAATAGCTGCTGCACAGTGCTCGACTATCTTAGCACTACCCCGTTGTGCATAGGAATTGTAGCCATCAATGCCAGCACCAATTACTAAGTCGCCTTTATCACTCTGGCTAACATAACCATGAACAGCATTAGACATGACAACAGTATGAAGAATTGGCTTCAAAGCTTCTGAAACGAATGCCTGCAGAGGATGACTCTCTACTGGCAATCTTAATCCAGCCATTTTTGCTATTACGGATGAGTGGCCAGCACTGACACATCCAACTCGATCTGCCATAATATCGCCCTGAGTTGTCTTTACACCTTTGACTCGTCCCTCTTCGACCTCAATATCAATGACTTCGCAATTTTGAATAATGTCTACACCAAGATTTGAAGCAGCACGAGCAAAACCCCAAGCCACGCCATCATGCCTAGCTACACCTGCGCGTGCCTGATATGAAGCACCCATAATGGGATACCTTACATTTTTTGATGTATTTATTATTGGAATTTGTTCTTTGATTTCTTTATCGTCAACAACAACAGCATCCACGCCATTTAACACGTTAGCATTAACTCTTCTCTCAATATCTCTCATGTCCTGAAGCGTATGTCCAAGGTTATAGACGCCTCTTTGACTAAACATCACATTGAAATTTAAATCCTCACTTAGCCCTTCCCAAAGCCTCATGGAGTGCTCATATAGACTGGACGCCTCATCTCTTAAATAATTGGATCTGATGATAGTCGTATTCCTACCAGTATTTCCTCCGCCTATGTAACCCTTCTCAACTACTGCAACATTAGTAATACCACACTCTTTTGCCAAATAATAAGCTGTTGCTAGGCCATGCCCACCACCCCCAATGATGATAATGTCATATTTTGACTTGGGTTTAGATGAAGGGATAGCTTTATCCCAATCTTGGTTAGCAAAACCTGCTTTTAAAAGCGAATACCATGAATATTTTTTTTGCATAAGTTTAACTCAACAAATAATCTATAAATCAAGCACAATGTCACTCGTTGGATAAGAACAACAAGTCAAAATATATCCTTCTTCTTCATGTGACTTTAAAAGTCCGCCTTGGGCATCCATCTCAACGGTGCCCTCAAGCATTTTAGTTCTACAAGTTCCGCACAAACCTTGAGAGCATGCAAATGGAACGGTAATTCCCTGTTTTTGGATAGAAACCAAGATACTTGTATTGCTTCCACATGGCAAAACGTCACCGCTCTTTTTCAGGGTGACATTATATTCATTTATTTCGCTTTCTGTAACTTTATGTTTTGGCATATCTGAATCGATTGCCATATTTTTTTGGGCTGTTGAACTTTCAATGTCAAAGCTCTCTTGATGATAGAAATTCATATCAAAGTTAGCTGATGCGAGTATTTTTTTTACATTTTGCATATAAGGTTCTGGACCACAGCAATAGATCTCGCGATTAGCAAAGTCTGGAACAAGATCGACAAGCATCTCATAGTTCAAAAAACCAGAAGGCCCGTCCCAATCTTCACTAGCAACATCACAGATATAATGTCTTTGAAAATCGCGTTGACTTGCATTATAAAAATCAATCTCATCTTTTGAAATTAGATCTTTTTTAGATTGTGCATTATGAATAAATACAATATCCACATTTAATGAGAGATCATAAAAATATCTTGTCATGGAAAGCATTGGAGTAATGCCGCTACCTCCTGATAAGAACAAGACTTTAGTCTTTGGCTTATCTAACGCCACACTAAAAGAACCACCAATATCAAGAGCATCTATAAGATCCCCAACTTTTAGATTATCGTGCATCCAATTTGTTACAACTCCATCAACCATCCTTTTATTTGTAATAGTAATAGTATTAGGTCGAGTAGGGCTTGACGCAATCGTATAAGTGCGCATCACATCTTGGCCGTCTATTTTCAAAAAAAGCGTGGTATGTTGTCCCGGATAAAACTGAAACCAAGCATCTTTCTTAGACTTAAAAGTAAAGCTTTTTACATTGTGTGTTTCATCTTTGATACTGATGCACTCCAATGGCGATACATCACCGGTCCATCGAGTTAAGTCGTCAATATTAATATTTGGAAAAACTAATTCTCTCATACCGCTTAAGCTCACTCCAAAACATACAATTGTAGCATCAGAGTTTATAAATTATTAGATTAACACTAGCCCTAGTAGGTAAATTTAAATTGCAGAAAATGCAAATATATCTAATAGGTATGAGTGTTGTAATTAGATAAAAAAACAGAATTTTATCAATTTAAGCTAGCTAAAGCAATCTTTAAATTGAAACACAAAACAATGTTAATACAATAGCTTACGGCATCGGAATAAGGTGCTTTTTCCTTGCATAAAATCCTTGCAGAATAATCGCTACTAAAATCGCCAAACCACCAATTAAGGTATTTCTAGTTGGCACCTCGTTAATACCTAGTGCAGGTAGCCAAGCCCAAAAAATGCCCAAGACAACTTCAAGCAGTGAGAGCATGACAAGCTCACCACTAGGCAGATATTTTGCACCCAATCCATACAAGATTAGACCTAAGCCGACAACTAAGCCATGAGTCATGCTAATTCCAATATTAACCGATGGCATTTCAAAGCTGCTCCCAGTAATGACAATAAGTATGCTCGCCCAAATCATACAAAAGAAACCTGCCAGAGCAGGAGTTAACAACTTAGGAACTTCAGGGTTTTTTCTAATAGTGATTGTATATATAGAGAAACCTAAAGCAACAAAAAATCCATAGATAACTCCGAGGATGGTTGTTGATTTATCAGTATCCCAAACCATTATAGTAATTCCTATTGCTACAATTAACATGTTAATTAGTGTACTTCGACTCAGTCGCTCACCAAGCACCAGATAACCCAAGAAAGCTGATAAGACCGGAGATACAGCAAGCATCAACAGGGTGATTGCAACAGTTGTAATTGTTAGTGCATAGATCCACCCAAAAAAAGCGACCGACATAACAAGACTTCCAATCAAGCTCCATGAATCTATGCGTCTAAAGGTATGGAAAAAGTTTTTACCTTCTCTGAAAAGAATAAATATAAGTATCACTGAGGTGATTATTAAGCCCCTATAGAGAAGGTACTGAAGCCTAAAGCTATCAGCATCTTCGAGAAGTCTTACGAGTGGAGCACCAAAGCTCCAAATCAATCCACTGAGTACAACAAGAAAAAAACCCAGTAAATAGTTATTCTGCATCTTGTTGCCCCCTTAAACTTCGTGACTAGTACTTAATTTCGGCATTCTGCTCCTAAAAGTCCTGTCTGTCAATCAATTTTTTCTACACTAGTTAAGAAAAATCAAAACCTCTTCTTTGCATATATAATCCATTTACAAACAAACAAAAAAGTATTTCATGAAGATAAGTGAAAAGTCGAAATGGCAGTTCTGGATTGATAGAGGTGGAACATTTACTGACATAGTCAGTAAAAATCCAAAGGGAGAAATCTCAAGTCATAAACTACTTTCAGAAAATCCAGCTCAATACAAAGATGCTGCAATTCAAGGCATTAGAGACCTGTTATCTTTAGACAAAAAAGAGCCTATTCCAAATCATCAAATTGACTCAATAAAAATGGGCACTACAGTTGCCACCAATGCCCTCCTGGAGAGGAAAGGAGAGAAAACTCTTCTAGCAATCACAAAAGGATTTGCAGACATTCTAAGAATTGGATACCAACAGAGACCCAGAATATTTGCTTTAGATATCCAACTACCAGAGATGCTGTATTCTGATGTTGTGGAGATTGATGAGAGAGTTGATATCAATGGAAAAGTATTAATAAAACTAAATTCTTCAAATACCGAAAAATTACTTACTAGCGCCTTTAAAAAAGGCTTTAGATCAATTGCAATCGTTTTATTGCATGGATATAGGTACCAAGAGCACGAGAGAGAAATCAGCCTTATTGCAAAAAATATCGGATTTGAACAGATCTCTGTGAGTCATCAAACCAGTCCACTCATCAAAATTATTCCGCGGGGAGATACAACAGTGGTTGATGCCTACTTGTCTCCTATATTGCGTCGTTATATCGATCAAGTGAAAGCAGAGCTTGGACAAAAAACATCCTCTAACAAATTGATGTTTATGCAATCCAACGGAGGCTTAACTGATGCTGATTACTTTCAAGGCAAGGATGCCATCCTCTCAGGACCAGCTGGTGGTGTCGTGGGTATGGTTAAAACTGGTGAGAAAATTGGATTGGATAAGCTGATAGGTTTTGATATGGGGGGAACATCAACGGATGTTTGTCACTATAACGGTGAATATGAAAGGGCCCTTGAAACGGTAGTCACAGGCGTTAGGCTAAAGTCTCCAATGATGCTAATTAATACTGTTGCTGCAGGTGGTGGATCTATTCTCAAGTTTGATGGATCTAGGTATCGCGTGGGTCCAGAGTCAGCTGGCGCCTTTCCTGGTCCTGCCTGTTACCGTAATGGCGGCCCTCTTACGGTAACAGATTGTAATGTGATGCTGGGTAAGTTAAACCCAGACTTCTTTCCTAAAGTTTTCGGCCCCAATAGCGATCAAAAACTTGATGAGGATATTGTTAAAAGAAAGTTTAACTCTCTAGCCAAAAAAATTTCTTCAAGTACTAAAAAATCAGTCACTCCCTATGAAGTTGCAGAAGGCTTTTTGTCTATCGCAATTGACAGCATGTCAAATGCTATCAAAAAAATATCAGTACAGCGTGGCTATGATGTCAGCGACTACGCGCTCTCTTGCTTTGGGGGTGCTGGTGGACAACATGCTTGCATGGTAGCAGACAAACTAGGTATCACTAAGATTCATCTTCACCCCTATGCTGGAGTTTTATCTGCTTACGGTATTGGCCTTGCAGATATTCGAACTATCAATGATTTAGCGGTGGAACTGCCTTTAGAAAATACTATCAATGATTATCTTTCTAAAAGCTTCAACAAACTTCATCTGGATGGCAAAAAGGATCTACTTTCGCAAAACCTCAATGAGTCTTTATTTAAGTACTCTGATAGAGTCTTTCTTCGATATAAAGACTCAGATTCATCCTTGACTGTTAAATTTGAAAGCGTTAAAGAGATGAAACTCAGTTTTCAGAATGCTCATAAAAAAAGATTTGGCTTTATTTCACCAGAGAAGGTTATTGTCGTCGAGTCAATCCAAACTGAAGTCTCCTGTGAGAGCGAACATTTTGAGTTGAAGAACAATACTTCAGATATAACAAAAACAAAGTCTCTAACCACTCAAGATGTGTTCATAAATGGCAAACTTGAAAGAACTGTTTTTTATTATCGAAGTGAAATCGAACCGAATAAAAATATAAGTGGGCCTGCTGTAATTATTGAACCGACGTCAACAATCATAATTGAGCCTGGCTGGGATGCGATACTCAAAGATAGTAACGACCTGATCTTGAGTCGTTCAAAAAAAATTATAAGATCAAGCGCTATCGGGACAAGAGTAGACCCGATTATGCTAGAAATATTCAATAACTTATTTATGAATGTTGCTGAACAAATGGGCATGGTGCTTGAGAATACTGCATCATCTGTAAATATCAAAGAGCGATTAGACTTTTCATGTGCTTTGTTTTCTCCCGAAGGAGAGCTTGTAGCAAATGCACCTCATGTCCCAGTCCATTTGGGCTCAATGAGTGAATCTATTAAGACCATTATTCGTGAAAACTCACTAACAATGAATTCTGGCGATGCCTTTCTGATTAATGCGCCTTACAATGGGGGTACGCATTTGCCAGACATAACACTAATAAAACCAGTGTTTGATGAATCCAATACAAAGGTTATTTTCTATGTCGCCACGAGAGGTCATCATGCAGATATAGGTGGAACAGTCCCAGGCTCTGCTCCAGCAAATTCAATCCATATAAAAGAGGAAGGTGTCCTAATCGACAACTTTAAAATTGTCTCCAAAGGCTTGTTTCTTGAGGATGAGATACATGATTTATTAAGCCAATCAGAATACCCCGCTCGAAATATTGATCAAAATATAGCTGACTTAAAAGCTCAAGTTGCAGCTGCTGAAAAAGGGTCACAAGAGCTCCTAAAAGTAATCAAGCATTACGGACTTGACACTGTTCATGCCTACATGGGGCACGTTCAGGATAACGCTGAGGAGTCGGTTAGAAGAGTCTTAGATGTTCTAAGCGACTCAAGTTATACCTATAAGATGGATGATGGTCACCAAGTATCTGTCTCAATAACTATAGATAAAATAAAACGCAGTGCAACAATTGACTTTACTGGAACGAGTGATCAGCACCCTGGAAACTATAATGCCCCGAGTGCAATTTGTTACGCTGCAGTACTTTATGTTTTTCGATGCCTAGTGGATGAGGACATACCCCTCAATGCAGGTTGTCTCAAACCGTTAAATCTAATTATTCCAAAAAAATCAATGATTAACCCTGAATACCCGGCCGCTGTATTTTCTGGGAATGTCGAAACCTCTCAATGTATTGTTGATACCCTACTTGGGGCACTAGGAGAATTTGCCGCATCTCAGGGAACAATGAATAATTTTATTTGGGGTAACGACAAAGTACAAAACTACGAGACGATTTGTGGTGGCTCAGGGGCCAGTATTAATCAGCCTGGTTGTAGCGCAGTCCATACGCACATGACCAATTCAAGATTGACCGATCCAGAGGTCTTAGAAGGGCGATTCCCAGTTAAACTTGAATCCTTTAGCATTAGAGAAAATTCTGGTGGAAAAGGATTAAATTCTGGAGGGGATGGAGTTGACCGCAGACTTCGCTTTCTTGAGCCAATGACTGTTAACATTATCGCAGGTCATAGAAAAATTCCGCCCTATGGTTTATCTGGAGGAGAATCGGGCGCTCTTGGTGAGAATTATGTCATTCATCCTGACAAGAGCATAACTAGTCTCGGCACTAAAGGACAAATTGAAGTGACTAAAGATGATGTTTTTGTTCTGAAAACACCAGGAGGCGGTGGTTTTGGGAAAAAACCTTTAAACTAAATGTAATGAATATGAAATCTTCAAATAGGAGGTCACGATGAAAACAATTAATCATAACCCGGAACCAAATGATGCTGCAATTCGTCGTTCAATTAAACCAGTAATCTCCTATCCTATTGATAATCTTCCGAACTTTGATGAAGATTTTTACAAAGCTGCTAGAAGAGAAATGAATCTTATAGAGAGCATCATTATTCCTCCTAGGGACGCTAAAACTTTTGAAGTGCCTGCTGGTTATTTTTTTAGAATTATCAGTAGAGAAGGACCACAAGTCGGAGATTTAAATTTATGGAATAAGAATAATATTAATGAGCGCTTCTTTAGTGGCAAAACTCGGGCACTCTATGGAACCCATGTGAGCACGGGTGATAGGCTATACTCAAACCTGCCTTTTTTGAGGCCTATGGCAACTATAACTCATGACACTCTTGACTGGTATGGATTTGATGAGGATGGCGGGAGTGTTCATGATGTCATTGGAACAAGGTGCGACCCATACACGCATGTTGCACTAAATAATGAAGAGTACCATCATTGCTGTCACTCAAACCTATGCAGGGCTCTTTCAATGCAACAGCAAAAACCAATCAGAGAAATTGAGCACCACGTTCATGATGTACTGAATGTCTTTATGTGTACAGGGTTTACAAAAAATACACATCAATATTTCATGAAAGCAAGCCCAGTTCGGCCTGATGACTATCTTGAATTTTTTGCCGAGATTGATCTTCTGTGTGGATTATCAGCCTGCCCGGGAGGTGATTGTAGTGCCAGTCATTCAAGTGATGAGGCCATTTGTTATCCGCTTCAAGTTGATATATTCAAGCCACCTGAAGAGACATTGAAGGAATGGAATTCCCCAGCAAGAAATAACTACTCTAGGAATCATGGTGAAAGTTAAAATCCAGACTTTAACCTGAGTGGAATGATATGCAGAATTTAAAGGGTATTTTATTTATGATTCTCGCTATGGCGGGTTTTGCTTGTGAAGATTTATTTATTAAAATACTCTCAGAAAGTCTTCCCATTTCTGAAATTATCATTATTCTGGGTTTTGGGGGAAGCATTATTTTTCTTGCGATTGGGCTAGCGACCAAAGCACCAATTTTTCATCAAGACCTATTGGCTATCCCCATCATCATTAGAACCCTATGTGAACTTTTTGGAGCCTTGTTTTTCGTTCTTGCTATTGCCCTAACACCTCTATCCTCTGCCTCTGCAATCATTCAAGTTATGCCTCTATTAGTAACAATTGGCGCGGCAGTAATTTACAAAGAGAGGGTTGGTTGGCGTCGATGGACTGCTGTTTTTGTAGGGTTTCTGGGCGTTTTATTGATTCTTCGTCCAGGTTTTGGGAGCTTTATGCCAGCCTCAATTTTTGCACTCCTAGGTGCTATATTTTTAGCCGGAAGAGATCTTGCGACAAGGGCTATTGAAATAAAACTTCCATCGGTTACTATTTCTCTTTATGCATTCTTAGCTTTTGGCGTATCAGGAATATTACTCATACCCTTCAGCTCTGAAATGATAATTCCTAGCTCAAATGAAATTGTGTATTTTGTTGGTGCGTCAGCTTTTGGTGTTATAGCATATTACTCAATTGTTATTGCAGCAAGAACTGGTGAGATGTCGGTTATTGCTCCTTTCCGATATTCAAGGCTGGTCTTTGCAATGCTCCTTTCCATCATTGTCTTATCTGAGAGACCTGACATGCTTACACTTATTGGAGCAACAATTATCGTAGCATCTGGCATTTATACTTTTGTTCGTGAAAATTTATTAAACAAGAATAAAGAAAGCGTTGTCTAAATTTTTATGTATCTAAGCATACTTCAGTAAAAAAAAGCTTGCTATACTTAAGGAAATTGTCTAACATCCGCACAAATTTACGAATATAGGGGAGTTACTATGAACATGCCAAGAACAATTCACATTCCTAATGGTGACAATATAGTTCATACATTTAGCGATGAAGAATACAAAAATAGACAAAGAAAGCTTAGAGACCATATGGCTCAAAGCAATATAGATACTGTTATCTTTACCTCTATACATGGCATCAATTACTATAGCGACTTCCTCTATTGTTCTTTTGGAAGGCCATACGCTCTGGTCGTGACTCAAGACAAAGTCACTTCGGTTACTGCCAATATTGATGGCGGCCAACCATTCAGAAGAACCTTTGGTGAGAACCTGGTATACACAGACTGGCAAAAAGATAGCTTCTTTTATGCGCTTCAGCAAATCGTTAATAATGGCGGAAAAATTGGCATCGAATATGATCATATCACCAAGGAGCGCCTAGACAAACTCCATGTAGCATTTAACCAAGCAGAATTTATCGATATATCGGTTGACTGTATGAAAATGCGTTCCATCAAATCAGATGAAGAAATTGCCCACATTATCCAGGGTGCTAATGTTTGTGATATAGGCGGAGCGGCTTTAGTTGAAGCAATCAAGGAAGGAGTCCCAGAGCATGAAGTGGCTCTTCATTCTACCCAGGCAATGGTTCGTGAAATAGCGAAACGCTATCCTCACTCGGAGCTTATGGATACATGGACTTGGTTTCAATCTGGAATCAATACTGATGGCGCACACAACCCTGTAACAACAAGAAAAGTTCAAAAAGGAGACATCCTCAGTCTCAACTGCTTCTCTATGATTGCTGGCTATTATGTTGCCCTCGAAAGAACCTTATTCTATGATCACGTTGATGATGAGTCTTTAAGGCTTTGGGAAAT
>LURN01000044.1 GCA_001628405.1 Candidatus Thioglobus sp. REDSEA-S12_B1
GTCCAAGGAGCTTATTTTATTAATGAAAGAATGTCATTACTCATTGCTTCTTCAAAAGATATAAAAGAAAAAAAATCAACAAATGCTGATGAATGGACAAAGGCCACCATTGATTCCCAAATTCCAGAAGTATTTCTTTCAACAAGTGAAAAATTTGTGCCTCAAATGCTAAATTTAGATATAGATGAATTTGGTGTTAACTTTTCAAAAGGTTGTTATCCAGGACAAGAAGTTGTAGCTAGACTTCATTATTTGGGTGAAGCAAAGAGGCGCTTATTTGCTTTCCAGTGCGATTCTGAAGTGCAAATAGGCGACAATTTATACTGTTCTTCGTCTAATGCTGCAAAAGCAAGAGCAGATCGATATAAAGGTAGCGGTATGGTCGTTAATAAAGTAAAATATAATTCGAAATTTTATTGTCTTGCAACGTTAGATGTTGATTTGAAAGACGAAAAAATTACTATCAATAATGAATCTGGTCAAATATTAACAAGAATTAACAATGAATAAAATATTATTAACATTAGTTGGCTTTTTTCCAAGCCTAACTTTCGCTGCTTCTAACGCTGAAAGCATTGATTTAACTTCACACGCTGCTGGTTATATTGCATTAGTTGTATTTATAGCTGCATACTTCTTTGTAATGATTGAGGAATTTACTCATTTACGAAAGTCAAAGCCAGTAATCTTGGCTGCAGGAATTATTTGGGCAATTATTGGCTGGGTTTATGCTTCTAATGGCATACCTCACGCTGCAGAAGTAGCTGTAAGGCATAATTTCTTAGAATTTGCTGAGCTGTTCTTGTTCCTTCTTGTCGCGATGACTTACATTGAGTCAATGAGAGAACGTCTCGTTTTTGATAAATTGAAAGTTTGGCTTATATCTCGAGGATTTTCATATAGGCAGCTTTTTTGGCTGACTGGAATCATAGCATTCTTTATGTCTCCAATAGCAGATAACCTAACCACTGCTCTAGTGATGGGAGCTGTTGTATTAGCTGTAGGTGCTGGTAATGCCCGCTTTATTTCTATAGGCTTTGTCAATATTGTTGTAGCAGCTAATGCGGGAGGTGCATTTAGTCCATTTGGTGATATTACGACATTGATGGTATGGCAGAAAGGTCTAGTTGATTTTCAGCAATTCTTTGTTCTATTTGTTCCATCAGCGGTTAACTACCTCATACCTGCAGGCATTATGCATTTTGCGATTAAAAATGAAAAGCCTGATGCAATTGATGAAAAGGTTGATATCAAAAATGGCGGTATTCTGATCACTGGATTGTTTCTCGTAACAATTGCAACTGCTGTGAGTTTCCACAACTTCCTTCACCTGCCACCAGCGATGGGAATGATGACGGGCTTAGGATATCTAATGATTGTCAGCTACTTTGTTAAGCGTCAAGATCCAAATGAGGAAAAATCTGAAAGATTTGACCTCTTTAGAATGGTCTCTAGAGCAGAATGGGATACGCTGTTATTCTTCTTTGGAGTGATCGTAAGTGTAGGCGGACTCGGCTTTATGGGTTATTTGGCTCTAGTTTCAGAGGCAATGTATGTGGAGTTAGGTGCGACCTATGCTAACGTCCTGGTAGGAATCTTATCTGCAATTGTTGATAACATTCCAGTGATGTTTGCGGTTCTAACAATGACTCCTGATATGTCATTGGGTCAATGGCTCCTTGTTACATTGACAGCTGGAGTTGGCGGTAGCCTTCTATCGATTGGATCTGCTGCTGGTGTTGCGCTAATGGGTCAGTCTAAAGGCTACTACACATTTGTATCCCACCTTAAGTGGATTTGGGCTATTGCTCTTGGATACGGTGCTAGTATTCTGCCATTAAATGGCGAACGCCTGATTCAAAGGTTTGTTCTGAAAAAATAAGTAACTTTATTTCAAACACACTGCCTCAAGCTGATTCAGCTTGGGTCAGTGCTGTTGCTAATTTAAACATTGTCGAGGATATCAAGACTCTTTTCAAAGAATTTCATCTAGTACAATCTCAAAAAAAATTTAACAATCTGGTAATAGCCTATGATGATCCATCAAGACTAGGCTCGGATAGATTTTGCGCTATGTTAGGCTCGACGAACCACTTTCCCCAAAGGCCAATACTTTTGATTGATATAGGAAGCGCAATGACTTTTGATATTATTGATAGTGCTGGTTTGCATCAAGGTGGCCTCATTATGCCTGGTCTAGCTTCTCTCAGAAAGAGTTTTCCTAAATTCGAAACGAGTGATTTGTCTATCCTTGGTGAAGGTTTAGCAAGTGATACAGTGAATGCATGGAAGAACGGAACACAAGCAATGCTTATATCATCAATCAATAATCAAATTGATAGATTTCAAGATAAGTACACTGATGGAGTGGTAGCAATTTGCGGCGGCACTGTTGATGAAATTAAGAGCCAATTACCTAAATCCATTCAAATCTTTGATAATCTAGTTCTTGATGGTTTGGAATGTTATAGCCAAACTATGGGATAATTGGACTTAACCATAATTTAAAATAAAAATACAATGAAAGATCATCGCGTACTGTCAGGAATGCGCCCAACTGGGCAGCTTCATTTAGGACACTATCATGGAGTTCTAAAGAACTGGGCAAGGCTTCAAAATGAGTATGACTCCTACTATTTTGTAGCTGATTGGCATGCATTCACAACTCACTACTCAGATAGAATTGATCTTGAAAAAAACGTTTCAGATATGATTGTTGATTGGCTTGCTACCGGTCTTAATCCTAATACAGCAACCTTATTTGTGCAATCTAAGGTTCCTGAACACGCAGAACTTCATTTGCTCTTATCTATGACAACCCCTCTAAGCTGGTTAGAGCGGGTCCCATCATTTAAAGATCAGCAGGAGAAGCTTAAATCTAAGGATCTCTCAACTTATGGTTTTTTAGGGTACCCACTTCTTCAAAGTGCTGACATTTTGATGTATAAGGCTGGATTGGTTCCTGTTGGTGAGGATCAGGTTGCGCATGTTGAATTTACTAGAGAAGTAGCTAGAAGATTTAATTTCGTTTATGGAAGGGAGTCTGACTTTGAGGAGAAGGCTGAGTCTGCTATTTCCAAGATGGGCAAAAAACAGGCAAAACTATACAGAGAATTAAGAAAAAACTACCAAGAAACCGGAGATGAAGAGTCACTTGTTAAAGCTAAAGCGCTTCTTGGTGAGCAGCAAAATATCACACTTGGCGATCGTGAAAGGTTATTAGGATTTGTTGAAGGTTTGGGCAAAATTATACTTACTGAGCCAGAAGCGCTCTTAACTGAGGCATCAAAAATGCCTGGACTGGACGGTCAAAAAATGTCTAAGTCATACGACAATACAATTTCTTTAAGGGAGGATCCCGAGGTAATTAAGCAAAAAGTAAATAGAATGCCAACTGACCCTGCCCGAATCAAATTAACAGATCCTGGTGATCCAAATAAGTGTCCAGTATGGCAAATGCATCAAATCTATTCTACTGAAGAAACTCGAAACTGGGTCAATGATGGCTGTACCAATGCAAAAATTGGCTGCATAGAGTGTAAAAAGCCCGTAGTTGATTCAATTGTTTCTGAGTTGGAGCCAATACAAGAAGAAATAAGCAAGTATGAATCTAATCCAAACCTCATTCAAGAGATAATTTTTGAGGGCTCGGAGAGGGCTCGAGTTGTTGCCAAAAGTACAATGGAAGAGGTTAAAGATGCTATGGGGATAACTTACTAGGACAGTCTAATAATGTCTGAAAGGATACAAAAACTCATTGCTAATGCAGGCTATGGTTCAAGACGTTGGGCTGAGAGACTCATTGAGCAGGGCAGAATATCAATTAACAAAAAACCAGCAAAGTTAGGTGATAAAGCAATCATTACTGACAAGGTCACAATTGATGGAAGGTTAATTGACCTTGGTCGATTCTCTCAAGAAGAAACAAAAGTATTGGTATTGAATAAACAGGCTGGCGTAATCTGTTCTAACAAAGATGAAGAGGGGCGAAAAAGTGTCTTTGAATTCTTACCCGATAATACTCGATGGGTCATGGTAGGCCGCCTAGATCTCAACACATCAGGTTTATTGCTTTTTACAAACAACGGCGAACTAGCCAACAAATTAATGCACCCTAGCTCTCAAATAGATCGAGAATATGCAGTTCGCGTATTAGGCAAGGTTGAAGATGAACATATCAAGATGCTCACAAAAGGTATCGACTTAGAGGATGGCTTTGCTAAATTTCATAAAGTAACTATTGGCGGTGGTGAAGGGGCCAATCGCTGGTATCACGTAGTCTTGAGAGAGGGAAGAAAAAGAGAGGTGAGAAGACTCTGGGAAGCGTTAGGCTTTAAAGTGTCTAGGCTAATAAGAACAAGATTTAGTGATATCCGACTGCCTGAAAAGTTGAGAGCAAATCAGTCTGAATACCTTAAACCTAAACAGGTTCAAGCGCTCCTAAAGTCAGTTAACTTAAAGACTTAAATCAGCCCTTTTTTCTTAACTATTTATTATTTTTTTTGAGGGGATTATCAATCTTGATATAGCTTATGTGTCAAGTATAATGGCGTCTTTAGTTATAAATTAACACAAGCCAGAATGTCTGACTATAAAAATACCTTAAACTTGCCTGCAACAGATTTTCCAATGAAGGCAAACCTTGCCAACCGAGAGGGCAGTTTTCTTAAAGAGTGGCAGGAACAAGATTTAAATCAACAGATCCGGAAAAAATTTAAAGGGAAGCCTTTATTTGTTTTGCATGATGGACCTCCTTACGCTAATGGCGATATTCATATTGGTCATGCAGTAAATAAGGTTCTTAAGGATGTTATTGTAAAAAGTAAAACGCTCTCTGGTTATGACTCTCCTTATGTGCCAGGCTGGGACTGTCATGGTCTTCCGATTGAGCATATGGTTGAAAAAAAGAAAGGCAAGGTTGGTCATAAGATTTCGGCTGATGAATTTAGGGCTGCATGTAGGGATTATGCTGATAGACAAATTGAAAAGCAAAAGGTTGATTTTAAGAGACTGGGAATTATTGGTGATTGGGATAATCCATACTTAACAAAAAATTTCAAGTATGAAGCTGACATTGTTCGCTCATTAGGAAAAATCGTAAAAAATGGTCACCTTACAAAAGGGTTTAAGCCAGTTCATTGGTGTACTGAATGTTCTTCTGCATTGGCAGAGGCTGAGGTAGATTATAAGGATAAAGGTTCTGATACGGTTGATGTTGCATTTAAAGTTAAAGGGAATTTTTTTGGAGAAGAGAAGCCGATATCGCTAATCATTTGGACTACAACTCCATGGACGCTTCCTGCAAATGAAGCGGTGTCTTTGCACCCTGATTTGAATTATGTTCTAGTTGATGTTGGAGAGAATCTTTTTCTTTTATCAGAAGACTTGCTTGAATCCTCGCTCGAGAGATATGGCATTCAAGATTTTAAAAAATTAAATAAGATTTACAAGGGCTCTGAGCTTGAAGGCATTATGCTGGGACACCCTTTTTATGACAAAGAGGTCCCAATTATCCTTGGAGAGCATGTCACTACCGAGGCAGGTACAGGGGCGGTTCACACAGCTCCAGCCCATGGCCAAGATGATTATATTGTAGGTCTTAAATACAACCTCCCAGTAGATTGTCCAGTTGATGGTAGAGGGGTGTTTATTGAATCAACAGAGGGGGTTGGTGGGCAATATATTTTTAGCGCTAACTCAACAATTATCGATTTACTTAAGAGCAAAGGAACTCTTGTAAAACATGAGCCAATAACGCATTCATATCCGCACTGTTGGAGGCATAAAACACCGGTTATATTTCGTGCTACTCCTCAATGGTTTGTGTCGATGACTCAAAAGAAGTTGAGGGATAGGGTTAATGAAGAGATAACCAAAGTGAAATGGATTCCTAATTGGGGTCAGAAGCGGATTGAACTGATGGTTGGAAATAGACCAGACTGGTGTATTTCTAGGCAAAGATATTGGGGCTCCCCTATAACCTTATTTGTCAATAAACATACAGGAGAACTCCATCCTGATACCGAATCTCTTTTTGAGGTGATCGCTAAAAAGATTGAGGTCGAGGGTATTGAGGCATGGTTTAAACTTGATGCTGAAGAAGTCTTGGGCTCTGATGCAAAAAATTATGAGAAGACAACTGATACACTAGATGTCTGGTTCGATTCAGGTGTGAGTCATTATGCCGTATTAAATGCTAGCGACTATTTGCCCGATGTGGCTGATATGTATTTAGAGGGTTCAGATCAGCATCGTGGCTGGTTTCAGTCTTCTCTTTTAACTTCATGCGCAATTAACGAGAGAGCACCTTATAAAGAGGTTTTAACTCATGGATTTACGGTCGATCAAAATGGCCATAAGATGAGCAAGTCTCTTGGAAATGTTATACCACCTCAAAAAGTTGTTAATTCACTGGGCGCTGATATTTTGAGGCTGTGGATTGGAAGTACTGACTATTCAGGAGAAATGACAGTTTCTGACGAAATACTTAATAGGAGTGCCGATAGTTACAGAAGGATAAGAAATACAATGCGATTCATGTTAGCCAATATGCAAGGATTTGATCCTGAGAAAGATTTGGTTAATAATGAAGAGATGATTGTTCTGGATCGTTGGATTGTCTCTAAGACATTCGATCTTCAAAAGTATATTATTGCTGAGTATGAAAATTACAATTTTCATTTTGTCATGAAAGCAATCCTAAACTTTTGTACAAATGATCTTGGAGGGTTTTACCTTGATATTATTAAAGATAGACAGTACACAACTCAGACTGATTCATTAGCTAGGCGGTCAGCCCAAAGTGCATTGTTTCACATTTCTCATGCAATGGTAAGGTGGCTTTCACCAATTCTCTCATTTACTTCAGAGGAGATTTGGCAATTTCTCCCTGGCTCAAGTCAAGAGAGTGTTTTTTTGCAAACTTGGTATGAAGATTTAAAAGGTAATTTTGAAAATAAGTCGATTGAAACAGCAAGAGATATTAATTCTCATCTCAGAAAAGAGCTAGAGGACATGAGGCGTAATAAGATTATTGGATCATCCCTTGATGCAGAGGTCGATATCTATTGTGATAAAGAAAATTATCAGGCTTTATTAGAGCTTAAAGACGAATTAAGATTTGTCTTTATCACATCAGAAGCAAATATCTATGAGCTAAGTGATATGCCCACTGATGCAAATCAAATTGACAAATCGCTTGCAATAAAAGTTCGAAAAAGTATTCATCAAAAGTGCGTTCGTTGTTGGCATCACCGCCCTGATATCGGTCAAAATAAGACTTATGTTGATTTATGTGGGCGTTGCATAGAAAATGTATCTGGAGAAGGTGAACATAGGATATTTGCTTAATGTCAGATAAAACCAAAATTCTTAATGTAGAGCTTGGTGATAAATCCTATCCAATCTATATAGGCATTGACTTGCTGTCTATGAAGTCCTTATTTGTTGACCAGATTCAAGGTAGACAAGTGATGATTGTAACAAATAAGACTATTGCACCTTTGTATCTTGACAAACTGACAAGCATTCTAGATGGCTTTAATGTTCAGTCAGTTATTCTGCCTGATGGAGAGGAGTTTAAGACGCTTGAAACTTTAAATAAGGTGTTTGATGCTCTTTTAGAGGCAAAATTTGATAGAACTTCGACTTTAATTGCTCTAGGTGGAGGCGTTATTGGAGATATCACTGGATTTGCAGCAGCCTCCTACCAAAGGGGGGTTGGTTTTATACAAGTGCCAACAACACTTCTTTCACAAGTTGATTCGAGTGTAGGAGGAAAAACTGGCATCAATCATGAGTTAGGTAAAAATATGATTGGCGCTTTCTATCAACCAAAAGCAGTCATTATCGATGTTAATACCTTGGATACATTGAGTAACCAAGAATTTTCTGCAGGAATGGCTGAAGTTATTAAGTATGGTCTTCTTGGCAATGCTGACTTTCTTTCGATGTTGGAGGCTAACATCGAATCAATTATGGCTCGTAAAAAAGATTTGATTATTGAGGTTATCTTTAACTGCTGCCAAGATAAAGCTAGAATTGTAGAGCTCGATGAATTTGAAAAAGGAAAAAGAGCTCTATTGAACTTGGGCCACACTTTTGGTCATGGAATAGAAAATGCTTTTGGGTATGGCAATTACCTTCATGGAGAGGCTGTTTCAATAGGTATGGTTATGGCAGCTAAACTTTCTAAGGATGAAGGAAACCTAAGTCATGAAGAAACTCTCAGAGTTGAAAGTATACTTTCAAAAGCTGATTTGCCGATATCTATCAACAAGACTATTGATAGTGAGACTCTAATTACTGCAATGTCACTGGATAAGAAGTCTATTGATGGCAAGATACGCCTTGTTCTTTTAAAAAGCCTCGGTGATTCTTACCTAACAGACTCATATTCAAATGAAAATTTTATGAAAGTGGTCAATAGCTTTTGTCAATAAATTATTTTAAATATGTCATTAGATAATAAAAAAGTTAAAGAAATTGCATACCTTGCTAGGCTCAATGTACAAGATTCAGAAATTGAGCAAACTGCTTCTGAGCTAAATAATATTCTGAGCTTGATGGATAAGCTTGGTGATATAGATACTGGTGATTCAGAGCCAATGGCTCATCCCTTAAAAATGTCTCAGCGCCTTAGAGAAGATAAAGTATCAGAAGAAGATATGTCTAAAGAATTTCAAGAGATTGCACCAAAAACCGGGAAAGGGCATTTTCTCGTTCCAACAGTAATCGAGTAGTTATGCATAATTTAACCATTGCTGAGCAAATAAAAGGTCTTAAAAATAAGGATTTTTCCTCACAAGAGCTTACGCAACATTATTTGAATAGAATTCATGACTCAAAGTTAAATGCTTTTATTTCGGTTACGGATGATATAGCACTATCTCAAGCAAAAGAAGCTGATAAAAAAATAGCCAGTAATGAAAGCTCAATTCTTACAGGGATACCATATGCGCATAAAGATATTTTTTGTACTCAAGGGGTAAAAACTTCAGCAGGCTCAAAAATGTTGGATTCTTTTATCTCCCCATATGATGCAACTGTTACAAAAAAACTGAATCACGAAAATATGGTTATGCTTGGAAAGACAAATATGGATGAATTTGCAATGGGATCATCGAATGAAAACTCATATTTTGGTCCAGTTCAAAATCCTTGGGATGTTAGCAAAGTTCCAGGCGGGTCTTCTGGTGGTTCAGCTGCAGCTGTAGCGGCAAGAATTTCCCCTTTTGCTTCAGGAACAGATACAGGTGGAAGTATAAGACAACCAGCAAGTCTTTGTGGTATCACAGGACTGAAGCCTACCTATGGCAGGATTTCTCGTTATGGGATGATTGCCTATGCTTCAAGTCTAGACCAAGCTGGGCCAATGACTCGAACTGCTGAAGATGCTGCCATTGTTTTAAACGCAATGGCTGGTTTTGATCCTAATGATTCCACTAGTGCCAATAAGTCAGTACCTGACTATACTCAAGGCCTTACTAATAATCTTGATGGTTTGAAGATTGGACTGCCTACTGAGTACTTTTCTGAAGGTTTAGATTCAGGTGTTGAGAAGGTTGTGATGCAGTCCATTAAAGAGTATGAGTTGATGGGAGCAAAGATTCAAGAGGTCTCTCTACCTAACTCGGTTCATGCAATTCCAGCCTATTATATTGTTGCTCCATGCGAGTGCTCTTCTAATTTATCAAGATTTGATGGGGTTAGGTATGGGTATCGTTGTGAAGATCCAAAAGACTTGAATGATTTATACTTAAGATCACGTTCAGAAGGTTTCGGTGAAGAGGTCAAAAGAAGAATCATGATAGGGACTTATGCATTATCAGCAGGCTACTATGATGCTTACTACTTAAAAGCACAAAAAGTAAGGCAGCTTATCAGTGAAGATTTTAAAAAGGCATTTAAAAAGGTTGATGTCATTATGGGGCCAGTATCACCTACTGCAGCTTTTGACTTAGGTTCAGTTAAGGATCCCGTTTCCATGTATTTGGCTGATATTTATACGCTATCTGTTAATTTAGCGGGCCTTCCAGGTATGAGTATTCCAGCTGGTTTTTCTAATCAATTGCCTGTAGGGCTTCAAATAATTGGAAATCATTGGTCAGAAGAGCTGCTCTTAAATGTAGCACATCAATTTCAAATAAGAACTGACTGGCATAATCATTCGCCAGCTGATTGTTAGGAGGTTCTTATGACTTGGGAAACAGTAATTGGGCTAGAAATTCACTCACAATTAAGAACTAAATCCAAGATCTTTTCTGGCGCTTCAACTGCGTTTGGCTCTGAACCAAATACTCAAGCTTGTGCTGTGGATCTTGGATTTCCTGGTGTCTTGCCGGTTTTAAATGAAGAGGCTGTGAAAATGGCGCTTCGCTTTGGATTGTCAGTGAATGCAGATATAAATAAAAACTCGATTTTTGCTAGAAAGAATTACTTTTACCCTGACCTACCAAAGGGATATCAAATCTCTCAATTTGAAATCCCGATTGTTGGAAATGGAAGTATTGATATTACTCTAGATAGTGGAGAAAATAAAACTGTCGGTATCACCAGAGCACACCTTGAGGAGGATGCAGGAAAATCTATTCATGACCTTTATGATGACTTCACTGCAATAGATCTTAACCGTGCTGGAACTCCATTACTTGAGATCGTTTCTGAGCCTGATATGAGAAGCGCAAAAGAAGCGGTAGCTTATGCTAAAAAAATTCATGCTTTAGTTCAATATATCGACATATGTGATGGCAATATGCAAGAGGGCTCTTTTCGATGTGATGCGAATGTTTCGGTTAGGAAACAAGGTGAAGGACTAGGAACAAGAGCTGAATTAAAGAATATCAACTCATTTAAATTTCTAGAGAAGGCAATAAATATTGAAGTCGAAAGGCAAATTGATATTTTGGAAGAGGGTGGCTCTGTTGTGCAGGAAACAAGGCTCTATGATTCTATAAAAAATGAGACTCGCTCAATGAGATCAAAGGAAGAGGCTAATGACTATAGGTATTTTCCTGACCCTGACCTACTTCCCGTAGCAATTAGTGATGAGTTGCTTTTGGAGATAAAGAAAGAACTTCCAGAGTTGCCAACTGAAAAAAAATTGAGGTTTGTTGATACTCTTGGTTTGAGTCATTATGACGCTGAAGTTTTGACATCGCAAAAAGAAGTCGCTGAGTACTTTGAAAAAATGATTCATCAAGGGGCAGATGCAAAGCTTTCTGCCAATTGGGTTATGGGTGATTTATCAGCAGCACTTAATAAAAGCCAACTTGAAATTTTAGATTCACCGATCTCTTCAGAGGAGTTGTTTCAATTAATTTCAAGAATAACTGATAATACAATCTCTGGAAAAATTGCTAAAGATGTTTTTAAATTAATGTGGGAAGGAAAGGGAAGTGTTGATGAAATAATTGAGAAACAAGGTTTAAAGCAGATGACAGATTCAAGCGCTATAGAGTCGATTATCGATGATGTTATTGCGAATAATCCAGATCAAGTTCAGCAATTTAAAGATGGTAACTCGAAGCTGCTAGGTTTTTTTGTAGGTCAAGTAATGAAGGCATCTCAAGGAAAAGCTAACCCAAAGCAGGTTAATCAGATATTAAATGAAAAGCTCTCTTAAGTTTACTGATTTAGGTGAAGATTTTTTTGCCCATGTCAAAACTCAAAAGTTAGAAAATACCTCTCTTATTCATGTGAATGAAAGTCTCATGAAAGAGATGAACTTGAAAGCGAGTAAAAAGGAGCTTTTAAGTATATTCTCAGGTGAAAAACGTTTTGCTGAGCAAAATCCAGTATCTACTGTCTATGCAGGACATCAATTTGGATACTTTGTTCCTCAACTCGGCGATGGCCGCTCTTGCTTGATTGGAGAAGTAAATGGGTTAGAGCTCTCTTTAAAGGGGGCTGGAACTTCTCCCTTTTCTCGTGGAGCTGATGGACGCGCTGTTTTAAGATCAAGCATACGTGAGTATTTATGCTCTATAGCAATGCAGGGTTTGAGTATTCCAACAACTAGAGCACTTGCAATAGTGAGAAGTAATACACAAGTTTATAGAGAGCATATTGAAAATGCAGCCATTGTGACCCGTGTTGCAGAGAGCCATATCCGTTTCGGCCACTTTGAGTATTTTGCATCACAAGGTCAAAATGAAAACGTAAAAAAATTAGCAGATTTTGTTATTAAACATTATATGTCTGATCTTGAGCAGGGAGACTATTTAGCCCTTTTTAAAAATGTCATAGAGTCAACTGCAATAATGATTGCTAGGTGGCAGGCTCAGGGCTTTTCTCATGGCGTAATGAATACAGATAATATGTCAATTTTAGGTTTAACTATTGACTATGGTCCTTTTAGCTTCATGGAAACTTATGATCCAAGCTTTATCTGTAATCATTCGGATACTCAAGGAAGATACTCATTTGAAAGACAGCCTTCAGTTGCATTGTGGAACTTGCAAAGGCTTGCTGATGCCTTAGGGACACTCATTCAAGAGGAGCAGATTAAGGAAGCGCTTTCCTCTTATGAAAAAATTTTAGTCAAAGAGTATTCATATTTGATGAGGAGTAAGTTTGGTTTAATACTCCAAGATGAAGGAGACAATTCACTCATTAACAACTTTTTAGAGCTTCTATATACGAATCAAAAAGATTATCACCGCTCAATGAGAATGCTCAGTTTAGATTTAATGAAACAGTTTAATCCAAAATATGTTTTACGAAATTATTTGGCTGAAGTAGCAATTAGAAAGGCCGAAGATTTAGATGAGTATGAGGAAATTGATATCCTCTTTAGGATCCTTGAGAGGCCTTTTGATTTGCATAATGGCTACGAATCATATGATAGTGAACCACCTGAGTGGGCGAAAAACCTCGAGCTTAGCTGTTCATCCTAGAATTACTAGGGCATAGTTAAACCAGCCTAAAATAAACTCTACCCAAGGCCTGACTAAATAATTAAAGCCCCCAAGAAACATTAAACCCAGAAGAATATAAAGGCCATACTGTTCTAACTGGTTATATTGATAGGCTAATCGATTAGGAAGAAGTGCGCTGATGACCCTAGATCCATCTAGTGGAGGAATAGGTAGTAAATTAAAAACAGCAAGTACACAATTTACAAGTATGCCTATGCGTCCCATTTCAATGAGTACTGCAATATTCATATTAATCGCAATAATCATTACAAATAGCCAACAAATTGCCATAAAAATATTGGCACCAGGTCCTGCTAGAGCAACCCATATCATGCCATTTTTACCATTACGAAGCGCGTTGAAATTGATTGGAACGGGTTTAGCCCATCCAAATATAAACCCCGATGATGAGAGTAATAAAACTAAAGGAATCGCTATGGTCCCAATTGGGTCGATGTGCTTTGTGGGATCTAGAGTAACTCTGCCCATCATTCTTGCAGTATGGTCACCAAGTTTGCTCGCTACCCATCCATGAGCAGCCTCATGAAGAGTAATCGCGAAAAGCAATGGAATAATATAAATTAATAAAGTTTGAAAATCAGGCATTAGGTAAAATCAAATTATTTATTGGCATAAATGCATTTTATATGAAAAGCAGTGATTATTTGATCTCTACAGTTAAAGAGGCGCCAAATGACGCCAAGATCATTTCGCACCAACTAATGATTAGAGCTGGGCTAATATCTAAGTTGGCCTCAGGACTTTATTCTTACTTGCCAATAGGCTTAAAAATTATTCAGAAAGTTGAAAAAATTATTAGAGAAGAAATGAATAAATCGATGGCATTAGAGCTATTGATGCCTGTTGCACAGCCTGCAGAACTTTGGCAAGAGTCAAAAAGATGGGAGGAGTATGGGCCAGAGCTACTTAGGTTTCAAGATAGACATGAGAGGGACTTTTGCATGGGCCCAACGCATGAGGAGGTCATTACCAATATTGCCAAACAATACATTAGAAGCTATAAACAGCTTCCCATTAATTTTTATCAAATTCAAACAAAATTTAGAGATGAGATTCGACCTCGCTTTGGCGTAATGCGTTCAAGAGAATTTATTATGAAGGATGCTTACTCGTTCCATATGGATGAGGAGTCACTGGGCGAGACCTATCAAGTCATGCATCAGACCTATTGTAATATTTTTGACAGATTAGGCTTAGATTACAGACCTGTTTTAGCTGATTCTGGTGCTATAGGAGGTGATAGTTCCCATGAGTTTCATGTTTTAGCTGAATCTGGTGAAGACGCAATCTGTTTTTCAGATAGTTCAGATTATGCTGCCAATATTGAGAGAGCTGAAACTCTACCTCAGGGCGACCCAGATGCTCCCGCTGAAGAACTAAAAATTGTTAAAACTCCCAATGTCAAGACGATTAATGATGTCTGCAGCTTATTGAATGTAAAGCCTGAGAGCTCAATTAAAACTCTGGTGGTTGTTGGCGAAGAAGATAATTTAGTTGCTCTTGTTTTGAGGGGTGATCATGAGCTTAATGAAGTAAAAGCATCAAAAATTGAAGGCATTAAGCAGCCACTCCAAATGGCAGACGAAGATGAGGTTGTTAAGCAGTTAGGCTGCAATTTTGGATCAATCGGTGTTGTCAATTTAGATATTCCAATCTTCGTTGATTATGCAGCAGCCTGCTTGTCAGATTTTGTATGTGGAGCTAATGAAAACGATAAACACTATACTGGAGTCAATTGGGAAAGAGATGTTAAGCAAATTATCTCATGTGATCTTCGCAATATTGTTGCTGGCGATCCCTCTCCGGATGGCCAAGGGTTTATTGAAATTAAAAGGGGAATCGAAGTTGGACATATTTTTCAGCTTGGTACAAAATACTCAGATTCAATGAGCGCAAATGTTATTGGTGAAGATGGCAGAGCAGTAAATATGAATATGGGCTGTTATGGCATTGGTGTAACTCGAATCATTGCTGCAAGCATTGAGCAGAATCATGATGATAGAGGGATAATTTTTCCTAAAGCGATAGCACCTTTTGAGCTCGTCATAGTCCCAATCAATTACAATAAATCATCACGCGTCAGAGAGCTTGCAGATCAGCTATATAATGACTGCCAACAAAATAATATTGATGTTTTGCTTGATGACCGCAAAGAGCGACCTGGAATCATGTTTGCAGACTCTGAACTTTTAGGCATACCTCACCGTTTTGTTATTAGCGATACACATGCCGATAATGGGAAAATTGAATATAAATCAAGAGCTCAATCAGAAAAGGATGAAATTGATTTTAATGATGCAGTTAGCTTCATTATAGAAAAGCTTTCCTAATGACATTTCTTCAGTTCTTATTGCCTCAGCATCTTTTATCGAGGCTCATGTTTCGATTTGCAAGAATCCAAGTCCCCTGGATTAAAAATGGTTTTACTTCATGGTTTGTTTCTAAGTATGGCGTTAATATGAATGAGGCAGAGCAAGAAGATATTAGTGCATATGAACATTTTAATGACTTTTTTACGCGTTCTCTTAAGGATGGTCTAAGACCAATATCTGATTCCAAAATTATTTCACCAGTTGACGGGGTAGTGTCTCAATGTGGGTCTATAGATGAGTCAAAGATTATCCAGGCAAAAGGTAAAAGTTATTCAGTATCCGCATTACTTTCAGATAAATCAAGAAATGATTCTTATGCTAGTTTTGCAACTATTTATTTATCACCAAAGGATTATCACCGGATCCACATGCCATGCGATGGTACTTTGAAATCGATGAAATATATCCCTGGAAATCTATTTTCTGTCAATCAAAATACAGTTAACAGCATTGACCGTGTTTTTTCCAGAAATGAAAGGCTCATAAGTTATTTTGAGACTGATTTTGGTGAAATAGCTATAGTCATGGTTGGCGCAATTTTTGTAGGTTCTATGCAGACTTTATGGGAAGGTCAAATAACCCCGCCTTATACAAAGTCAGTTAAAACTTTTGAATATAAAAATCGTCAAATTAAATTATCTAAGGGCGATGAGCTAGGGAGATTCAATATGGGTTCAACAGTTATTTTGCTGCTTCCTTGTGACTCCCCAAGCTTAAATATTGAGCTTGGAGAGTCCCTTAAAATGGGACAATCACTAACCTAATTACGATTCAGTGACTGTATCGCCCATAGATTCTATTTTGTTTTCAAATTCTCTCAAACGTTTGTAGACACTAGCAAGTTCAATAATGGTTGGCCATGCTTTTAGTAAGTATTGCATGCTGCCTTCGACTCTTCCAAATGCTCTGATGATTTGCTGCATGACACCTAAAGTAACAGCACCAGCAACAATTGCAGGAGCAAGGAAAACATAAGCACTCAATACATTTAATTGAAGATAGGCAATGTTACCAATATTAAAATACAAATAACGCAAATAGCTTAGAAAGTGAATCTTACGAACATCATCAAATAATTCATCTAGCGTTTTGGGTCTTACCTCGCCATCATCCTCTGCAATGACAAGTATTTTTCGGTATGCTGCTTCTTGTTTTTGGAGATCATACTCAACACCAACAAGCCTTAAAATTAATCCAAGTCCAACAAGAAAAAGTGTTCCTCCAACGGACCAAATCAGTGCACCAACTACCAGTCCATACTCCCAATCTCCAAAAAAGAAAATTGGGATGCCAACAGAAAGGCCGAATAGAATCGGTAAAAACTCAACAATAATCATCACTGCTGAAATAAAACTTGTACCCAAGCCTTCCATGATTCTACTAAACTTGATTGTATCCTCTTGCACACGCTGTGAGGCACCTTCAATAGTTCTAGCCTTGTCGTATACACTGTGGTACCAATCTACCATTGCAGTTCGCCATCTAAATAAGAAGTGGTTAGTAAAAAATGAAACAAGAACAGCGATTGCAACATAGATCATAGCAAGACTAATAAAGGACCATAATCCACCAAAGTACTCTTCAATAGTAACACTGTTTGGTTCAGCTAATGCTTTCTGAATCATGTCGTAAAATTCACCAAACCACTCATTGATCATAACATCAATCTGAACTTGAACCCAAAGTGAAGATAGGATTATTATTGAGCCAATGTAAGCCCATATTCTCCATTGCTTTTCTGTAAAAAATTTAAACATTGTTATCCTTATTTATAAGTAATTGATTTTCAAATTAGATAATACCTAATTTAATTTTGTGATTTTAACAAGTTTAATACCCTGTTTGCTGACTTGAATAATTTCAATAATTAAAGGGTCTATCTTTAAAGAAACATTGTGTTGCGGGAAGCTTTGAAGCTGCTCTAAAATCAAACCATTTAATGTTTTTGCATTGTCAAAAGGCATCTTTATCTTAAGTTCACTATTGAGTTCACGAATACTAATTCTTGGGTCTACAAGATAACTCCCATCCTCCTGTAAAGTTATTTCATCAATGCTTTCTCCCTGAGATGAAGTGAATTGACCTACTATTTCTTCAAGGATATCATCAAGCACAACCATTCCTTGAACTTCACCATACTCATCAACTACAATTCCTAGTCTTCTTTTTTGGTTTTTGAAGTGCTCAAGCTGTTGAGATAAAGGAGTTCCTTCTGGAATAAAATAGGGCTCTCTAATTAATCCCTTAATTCTTGAAATATCGACCTCATCTTTAGCATAACTATTAAGCAGGTCTCTCATATGAATTGTTCCAATAATATTATTCTCTGAGCCTTGGAAGATAAGCAGGCGATTATGTTGGATACGTTTGAACTGATCAAATAATTCTTCCTCATCATCAATATCAGCAATAACTAACTCGTTATGAGGAATCATAATATCCTCAACCTTGACTTTTTCTAGATCTATGATGTTGAGAAGCATCCTTTGATAGCTGCTTGACATCATGGACTTAGAGTCTTTGACTGCCATGCGAAGTTCATCAGAATTTAGGTTGTTTTCACTTTCACTTTTAAGACCAAAAATTTTAAGTATAGATATTGAAATTAAAGATATTAAAAATATAACTGGCTTAAAAAGCTTAATGACTAATTCGAGAAGCCACGATGCAGGAAGAGCAATTTTTTCAGGATTCTTTGCTGCGAAAGTTTTAGGTGTGTTTTCAGCAAAAATTAGAATCACTATTGTAAGAATGATTGAAGCAATAATGACCGAGCCTTCACCATAAAGCTTTATAGATAAAAGGGTAGCTATACTCGCAGCGAGAATATTGACAAAGTTATTCGATTGATTGCCATCATCGAAGTTTCCGACGATGAGAAAAAAGCTGAAGCTAAAATTAAAATGAAAAGTAAAACACTTAGCCAAAAAGTGGACAGTGATTCCAATCAGTTACCCATAATAGTCATTGAATTACTATTTTAACCTCAAATTAAGTTAAAGTTAAATAACTAGATAGAGGTCAAGCTATTGATTGATTCTTGAATGCATTCAGACCGGGGTATATGGCTTTTTCCCCTAAATCTTCTTCGATTCTTAAAAGTTGATTGTATTTTGCCAGTCTATCTGAGCGTGAGAGTGATCCAGTTTTAATTTGACCACAACTCGTTGCCACCGCAAGGTCTGCAATTGTAGTATCTTCAGTTTCGCCACTCCTGTGAGACATAACACAAGTGTAGTTAGCATTATGCGCCAGATTCATCGCTTCAAAGGTTTCAGTCAGCGTTCCTATCTGGTTGACTTTGATAAGTATTGAATTTGCAATATTCTTTTCTATTCCTTTGGATAAGATTTTGCTATTGGTAACAAAAAGATCATCACCAACGAGTTGAACTGATTCAGATAACTTTTTTGACAACATTTCCCAGCCATCCCAATCATTTTCATCCATACCATCTTCAATTGAAATAATTGGGTATTTTTCAGTCCAATTGGCCAGATAATCAGTAAATTCAGAATTAGTAAGTTTTAAACCTTCTGACGCCAAATTATAGGTACCATTACTATAAAATTCAGAACTTGCAGCATCAATCCCAATAAAGATATCTTTTCCTAATTACTTCGAGAGCTTCTTCATTTGATTTTAGATCAGGTGCAAAACCACCTTCGTCACCTACAGCAGTATTTAGGCCTTTTTTTTCTAAAACAGCTTTAAGATAATGAAAAACCTCAGTTCCATATCTGAGCGCCTCTTTAAAGCTTGGAGCTCCTGCAGGAATGACCATAAACTCCTGAATATCAACACTATTATTCGCATGCTCTCCACCATTGATAATATTCATCATTGGGGCTGGCAATTGGAAAGATTTAGAGAAGTTGAATGAGCGGAATAACGGAACACCCATAGCATTTGCGTTTGCTTTAGCACATGCTAGGGAGACTGCAAGTATTGAATTTGCGCCCAGTCGAGATTTTGTTTCAGTGCCATCCAAATCTATCATTACCTGATCAATTATTTCTTGTTGAGACACATCCATACCAATCAGAGCATCATTAATCTCGGTATTGATATAGTTAACTGCATTAAGCACACCTTTACCAAGATATCTATTTTTGTCACCATCTCT
>LURN01000045.1 GCA_001628405.1 Candidatus Thioglobus sp. REDSEA-S12_B1
AGAGCTAAACCAGCCAAAAATGCAGCAATAAATAATGTTAGACCCCCTTGTTGAAATTGCTCAAAAACTATTTTTTCGCTTGTTGTTTCAATCTCTTGAACTGTTATAGGGGCTCTTTTTGAGCCCTCTAAATCTACCTTAAGCCTGTCAGTTTGAGGAGGATAGCAGACACCGCCCTCCCAACAGCCTTGGTGCTCGATTGTCACAAGCACCGAGCTTCTTTCTTTTTTATTTAAATCAATCTTGACCTCTAGGGGGCTGTTGTAAACACTAACCTCACCAAAAAACTCATCATTCTTTATGATTGCATTGGGAAATCTTATGCTCTCAATAGAGCTATCCTTGAAGGAAAAAGAAATTTTATCCTTATAAAGATAATAGTCCTGCTCAACATGCCATCGAACAGCGAGCGTATCCTTGTTCAAAAGAATAGCGCTTAGGCTGAAGGCTTTGTTTACCGGTAACGGGTGGTCTGTTTTCTGGCTTAGCGCAAGATTCGAACTATTTGAAAAAGCTTGGGATTGCGGTTCACTTGCAACCAAGTGCATTTCAGCAGAAGATTGTGAAAAAACATTCAGAAAAATTAAACAGCCAATAAGCCAAAAACGTTTCATAAATAGCCCGGTTTAAAAGATAGCGATAATTATAGTCTAATCATGACATCTGATAAATTTGGTTTCTTTAAAGCTGGCATTATTTGTCTATAAAATCGACCTACAAACCATTATCCTAAGTCAGAGATTTTTTGATTATGAAGCTGTTAATTTGCCTTTCGAGTTCCTTCTAAAATGAATCCCAAACTAATACCTTGGATTTTTGTGTGGATTTGGAGCACAGGATTTATCGCTGTCAAATATGGGCTTCCATATGCCGAGCCTTTTACGCTGCTGATGTATCGTTTTATGTTCACACTAATAATATTATTACTAATAATCAAATACAAAAATAGCCCATGGCCAAAATCCAAGTTGGGTTATTTTCATCTTTTGATTGTTGGCGCATTAATTCATGGCATCTACTTGGGCGGCATTTTTCAGGCAATACAGTGGGGAATGCCAGTAGGAATTAGTGCTATGGTTATTGGACTGCAGCCCCTAGGCATGGCTCTAGCGGCCGGGGTTTTATTAAAAGAGCAGGTGACCATGAGGCAATGGACAGGATTAGTAATTGGGCTTATAGGTCTATACCTAGTTTTATTTGACAAGATGGATTTGACAAGCGAGATTTCCTTTGAAGGTTTTTCTATTTGGGCTGTTATTGCAGTTGTTGTATCTTTGTTTGCAATTTCTATTGGGGCGGTTTATCAGAAACGATTCTGTAGTGATTTGGATTTAATCAGTGGAACCTGGGTTCAATATTTCAGCGCCCTAATATTATGTATCTTGATTTCTGTGTTTTTTGAAACTGGAGATGTTGCTTGGACGAGGGCTTTTATATATACCTTAACATGGCAAGTCCTTGCGCTCTCAATTGGTGCGATTTTTTTATTGATGACAATGATAAAACATGGTGCTGCGGCTAACGTCGGAAGTTATTTTTATCTAGTGGCGCCCTTGGCTGCAATTCAGGCCTGGTTTTTGTTTGAGGAGACAATTGGTTTGAGTGCTTTTTTTGGGGTTATGCTTGTTTCTTTTGGCGTGGCAATCACTTCTTCAAAACAACCTCTCAAAACAATTCAAAACTAGAGCTCGCCAGCCTCCTCCAAAATTACTCTGGCAATTTTAAAACACTCTACGCCTTGAGGAACTCCACAATAGATTGCAATAACATGGAGAATTGACTTAATTTCATTAACATTCACTCCATTTGTTAAAGCTCCTTTTAGGTGCACTTCAAACTCATCCATTTTTCCAAGTGCTGCAAGCATGGTCAGGTTCATCATTGATCTTGTTTTTGCATCAATCGTTTCATCGCCCCAGCCAAAACCCCAGCACCATTCAGTCATTTGTTTTTGAAAATCTTCATTGAAGTGGTCTGCTGCATCTAAGTTTTTTTCAACGTAAGCCTTGCCAAGCGTGGCTTTTCTTTTTGATAGCCCTAGTTCGAATAATTTTTTGTCCATAATCTACTCCATTTCTAGCTTATTAAGAAATTATTACCTCATTATAAATGGATTACTCATTGGTTCAGAAGAGGTGTTAATCCATGTTGTTTTGGTGCGAGTATATTCGTGAATTGCATCAACACCTGCCTCACGACTTCCACCACTTTGTTTCACTCCTCCAAAAGGAGATATTGGTGAAATTGCCCTATAGGTGTTTATCCAAACAATTCCTGAGTGAATTTTTGCACTCACACGATGAGCTCTTGCAAGGTTCTCGGTAAAAACTCCAGAACCCAGGCCATAATCTGAGTCATTAGCCATACTTATTGCCTCCTCCTCCGTATCAAAAATTATTGTGCTAATAACCGGGGCAAAAAGCTCTGTTTTCACACAGTCAAGCTCTTGGTTTGGACAATCTAAAAGAGTAGGTTCAAAATACCAGCCCTCTTTAATATGGCTTGGCTGCTTGCCACCAAAAACTAGATCTGCTCCTTGTTTTAATGAGTTTTTAATTACTTTTGAAGCTCTCTCAACTTGATGAAGTGTTGCGAGTGGACCAACCTGAGTTTTGTTGTCTAGTGGATTACCTACAACAATATCTTTTGCGCGCTCTTTAACTTGTGCAATCACTTTAGAGTGAATTGACCTGTGTATAAAAACTCTTGAGCCGGCAACGCAGCTCTGGCCTGAGGCACCAAAATTGCCTGCTATGATGCCATTTACAGCGCCATCAATATTGCAGTCTTCGAATATAATCATAGGTGATTTGCCACCAAGTTCTAAGCTAACATGAGCAAAGTTTTCGGCGCTATTCCTGACAATATGTTTAGCCACATCCGTCCCACCAGTAAAAGCAATTCTTGCAACTTTTGGGTGTGTTGTTAGGGTTTTTCCGCAGGGGTCTGCAAACCCAGTAATAATGTTGATAACACCGGGTGGAAAACCACACTCGTCAACCAGCTCAGCAAACTTAAACAATGCCGCTGGAGCCTGTTCAGAGGCTTTAACGACTACGGTATTTCCTGCTGCTAAAGCTGGTGCAATCTTTGTCGCAGAGAGAAATAACTGTGCATTCCAAGGCACAATGGCAACAACAACACCGATAGGTTCGCGTGTTGTAAATACTTGCATATCAGGCTTATCAATTGGAAGAACTTCCCCCTGAATCTTGTCTGCTAAGCCGGCATAGTAATAGTAATAGTCAGCAACATAACTAGACTGGGCCCTTGTCTCAGTTGCAAGCTTACCGCTATCTTGTGTTTCAAGCTCTCCAAGTTCGTGGGCATTTTCAGCGATTAAACTACCAAGCTTGTGGATTAATTTACCTCTTTGAGTGGCATTTAGTTTTGACCATGGTCCTTCATAAAGAGCTGAGTGGGCAGACTCAATCGCTATATTTGATTCCTCTTCTGACGCTGCAGGAAATGTTGCCCATGGCTTGCCATTGGCGGGATTTAGAGATTCAAATCTTTCTAAGCCTTCTGAAAACTGTCCATTAATATAGTGTTTGTAATGTTTCATCGTTGATCCATTTAATTAAATGCCGGCATAACCTTTTCAATAAAAAGTTCCAGCGACTTCTTTTTTGTTTCAAAATCCATGCTGCTATCAATCCAGTAGCTATATTCATCATAGCCAAGGTCTTCACAAAATTTGATTCGTGCAATTACCTCTTCAGGTGAACCAATAACGCTATTTTTACGCATATTTTCTGGTGAATACATCTCTAATCCCGCCATCTCTTCATCTGTAAGTTTTTCTATTAAGCCTTGCTCAATAGGGCGTTCATTTTTAAACCATGCGCCAAAATAACAATAAAAACGTGAAATATCTTTTGCGCCTTGCAGAATTTCTTCTTCTGTCTCAGCAACAAATGTATGGCGCAAAACCATAATTTTAGGTTTTGCGATGTCACTATAATTTTTACATGCAATGTCAAATTTTTCCATAAGCGAAGAAACCTCTTCGTCTCCTAGCCATAGAGGTGTTACTTGAACATTGCAACCTTCTTTTACTGCAAAATCATGAGAGTTTTGATCTCTGGCTGCAATCCAAATTGGAGGGTTTGGAGTTTGTTGAGGTTTGGGTGAGCTGGTTGTTTTAGGAAAGGACCAGTGCTCTCCTTCTCCAGTGTAATCACCCCTCCACAAAGCTTTAATTGCAGGTACGATTTCTCTTAATGCATTTCCAGCAGAAAATGGGTCTATGCCATCAGCCAGACGGTCATACTCGAAAGAGTATGCGCCTCTTGCAATGCCAAGCTCAAGCCTTCCGCCTGAAATAATATCGGTCATTGCAGCCTCTTCAGCAAGTTTTATTGGATGCCAAAAAGGGGCAATGATTGTTCCAGTTCCAAGGCGAACATGTTGAGTTTTATTTGCTAAATCAGTGAGGTTGATAAAAGGGTTTGGTGCAATTGTGAAGTTCATGCCATGATGTTCGCCATTCCATATTGTTTTAAAACCTGACCTATCTGCAATTTGACATAGTTCTACAAACTCCTCATATAGTCTTTTTTGTGATTGCTCTTCGTCTATTCTTTCCATATGAGCAAATAAAGAAAAATCCATTTCAACAATTCCTTTGAGTTTAAATTATTCTTTGCTTATGGCTTCTACCTTGCCTTCGCTTTCTTTTCCGACAAAAATTCCAAATGCATTCAGTTCTCTTTCTTTTATATATCGTTTAAGCATTATTCTACTCGCTTCATCGGTAAGTTTGTCAAATGGAATTGCTTCAAAATCATAAAAGGAGTCTTTCAAGGCTGTAACTTCTTCTTTTGCTTGCGCTCGGTAGTAGATCAAACTTGTTTTATCCTCAGCCTTTTCAAATACTGAGAATAGATAATGCTCGTTGATTGATATATTTAGGTTTTTAAGAATGCCAAGCAGGCTTTGATTGTCTTCAATGTGGCCGAGTCTTGAAGCTGAAGGAAAGTAGAGCGAATCATTATTTTTATTTTTGAGTAAAAAAACTTTTTTGCGCCATTCAATTATTGCACCAACAATTATTTCGGTATTTTCATTCTCCATTGCCAGTAACATTTTCTGTTCCAGTCCAAGGTTGACATAGTTTCCCCTTAGATACATTAAAGGTGTCTTGGGGCTGCTGTCAAAAGAGATGATTTTCCCAATAAGGATAAGGTGATCGCCTGCGTCAACTACTTGCTGAGTGTTGCAATCAAACCAAGCGACAGCGTTACTAATAATTGGACTACCAGTATCCTCAGACCTCCAATCGATGTTTTTAAATCGCTCTTCATTAGGGGTTGCAAATGTCGTGGAAATAGATTGCTGACTCTCAGAGAGAATGCTAACCGCAAAATGCTCGGTGATCGAAAATGTATCAATATTAAAAGACTCTTTATCTATACAAATTGAGATGAGCTGAGGATCTAGTGAGACCGAAGTAAATGAATTCGCTGTAAAACCCAATGGATTATTGTTTTTATCAAGACAAGAAACTACGGTAACCCCAGTTGGGAAAGAACCTAAAGCTTGTCTTAAATTTCTCGATCTATTTTTATTCATTATCTTTTATAAAGTCTTCAATTATTGGGTTAACCTTATCTGGTGAAATGAAGGCCATCATATGCGCCTCATTATCAATAATTTTTGATAGAGCTCTAGGAGAATCATTGGCCATTTCTTGAGACATTCTTGAATTAGAGTTTGGATCATTACTTCCGGTTAAGTATAGTGCAGGCACCTTTAGTTTATGAAGCATATTTTCAAAGATATAGTCTGATTCAGCGAATAGCTTATAAGCAATACCATATCCTTTTGGTTGCGCATCTGACAATAATTGACGTACTTTATCTATTTTGTTTCTATATGCGGCACCAGTTTTATTTTTAAACCATCTTCTCATTGTCTGATCTATGTTGCCTATTTTTCCTGACTCTAGAACCATGTTTGCTCGATCTAAGACCTGTTTTCTTGCATTAGCCGATCTTTTATAAACAATATTCAAGGGAATTAGTGCGTTAATTTTATTTGGATACTTTAGACTGTAGGCCACGCTGATAATTGCCCCCATGGAGTGCCCAATTAAGGAGAAAGTTGAAATATTTAATGAATTGATCAACTCATTAAGTTGTTCAACATAGTCATCTATTGTGGGATTTGGTCTTGGCGATGGGCTTAAACCATGCCCTAAAAAATCGTATGTGACTACTCTGTATGTCGGAGAAAAATAATCAACTTGGGGCTTCCAAATTTCTTTATTAAGGCCAACGCCATGTATGAAAACAAGATAAGTGCCTTTTGACCCTGAAATTGAATAATGCGTATTGCCTTTAGTATAATGGAAGGACGATTGATCTAATTTAGTGATTCTCAAGTTGCTCATTGGTTAGCCAAATAACAATGTTAATAGATTAACTAATTTGGCACACACCTTTTTTTCTCACTGCCTGCCGACTTGAGCAAAATGAAATATAAAGTATTAATTCTTTGATGTCAACAACAACTCACTTCTGGTAGATAAATTCCAAAAAAAGTATGGTTTTTGATTAAAAAGTGAATTTTTTTGATTAAAAAAACAACATTATTGCCCAATTTAATTAAAAAAACGTTAAAAATGGCTGTATTTTCGTAAAAAATCCTAATTTAATGCAAAAAATAGCAATTTTTTTCAATTAATAGGTTATTTTTGTTCTAAATAGGCATCAAAATTGGAAAAAATACCCATTTAAGTCAAAATTTTATGTTATGGAGCTGTAGTTCCTTCTTTTTAAAAAAAAGTAATTTAGAGCTAATTATTTAGCTGTGTCGAACTACTGTACTACAATTACTAAAGCAGGTCTTACTAGCCTTCCATTTAGAGTAAACCCGGTTTGTATTACTTCTAGAATAGTGTTTGATTTTTTATCAGGCATCGGGACCATAGTGACAGCTTCATGCAGGTCGGGGTCGAATTTTTCATCAATCGGATTAATGGACTCAACACCAAACTTTTCAAGAGTGCTATTAAAAACTTTCATAGTAAGCTCAAGACCTTCAGTAGTGGTTTCTAATGTGGCTTTATCTTCCTTGGCAGATTTAATACCCATCGTTAGAGAGTCACTTACTTCCAGGAGGGCTTTTACAAAGCCATCAAGTGCATACTTGTGCGCATTTTCCAAGTCTTTTGCAGTTCGTCTTTTGAGATTTTCCATTTCGGCCTGAGAGCGCAATAACTTATCCCAATTATCTTTTGCTGATTGCTGTGCCTCTTCTAGCTGCGATTCTAGGTCTTCAATTATTGAGCTGTCTTGTTGCTCTTCATTTGATTTTTTTGGAGTCTCTTTTTGGGTTTTTTGTTCCTTCTTTTTTGTCATTGTGCTACCAAACTAATGTATATTTAATGTGATATTTAGTCACTCTTTAGTATATTTCAAGGCCTATGTTTAATTCAGTTGGCGTTATCTGTAAACCAAATGATTTTACCAGTCAAAAAACTGCTTTGGAGCTTGGAGTGCTCCTCGAAGATATTGGAGCAAGGTTTATTCAAGATGAAAGTGAAATTAATAGTGAAGCAGATCTGATTATTGTTGTTGGGGGTGACGGTACTATTTTAAATACTGCAAGAACTTATGTTGATTCAAATATACCTATTCTTGGAGTAAATCTCGGAAGGCTTGGTTTTTTGGCCGACGTCTCAGTTGATTCAATGGCTTCAGCAGTTAGTGAAATTCTTAATGGAGAGTTTATTAAAGAACAGAGGTCGCTTTTAAAATGCCAGATTGAAAAAGATGGCAAAGTAGTTTCAGAACACTTAGCTTTTAATGAAGTTGTAATTCATCGTAATGAAACTCCAAGAATGATTGAGTTTGAGCTTCATGTTGATGATGACTTTGTCAATAACCAAAGAGCAGATGGAATAATTGTGACCACGCCTACTGGGTCTACTGCTTACGCATTATCAAGTGGCGGTCCGATTATGCACCCGAGCACAAATGCAATTTGCTTGGTCTCTATTAGCCCTCACACGATGAGCCATAGGCCGTTTATTTTGCATGGAGAAAGCGAGGTATTTATTTCTCTTTTGGATTGTGATGAGAGGGCGACTATTAGTTTCGATGCACAGTCATCAGTCTCGGCATCTGAGGGCGTCTCTTTAAGGGTCAAAAGACATGAAAATTTTATTCATCTAATCCACCCTAAAGGCTATGACTATTTTGACATTATTAGGTCAAAACTTCACTGGGGTCAAAAGGTTTAAAAACTTTAAGTATGCTTGATACTCTGAACATTAAAAACCTAGTCGTTATTGAGGACTTAGATATTGATTTTAAGTCAGGAATGACCGTCATTACTGGTGAAACAGGTGCTGGAAAATCAATAATTATTCAAGCTTTGGGGATGATTGCTGGCGGTCGCTCAGATGCCTCGCTTGTTAGAAAAGGCGCCCAAAAAGCAGAAATTAGCGCTTCATTTATTTTTCATTCAAAATCAAAAGTACTATCCTATCTAGAAAGCCAAGATTTAGAAAATGACGCTGAATGTATTGTTAGAAGAGTAATTCTCTCCGATGGTAAGTCTCGTTCATACGTCAACGGAAGAAAAGTTCCACTCTCAGTCCTTAGCGAAGTTGGAAGTTATTTAATCGACATGCACGGACAAAATGAACACCAGCTATTGTTGAGGCCCAGCCAGCATAGAATTCTATTGGATGACTATGCAGATGCTCAAACTCTGTGTCAAGAAGTTAATGAGATATATAACAACTATCAAAAAGTTAAAAGCAAAATTGATACTTTGCGGAATAATCACTCTCTTCTCTCTGCTCAAAAAGAGCTATTAGTCCATCAACTTGATGAGCTGCAACAAGCGCAACTCACAACTGATGAGCTTAATACAATTGAAGATGAATACAAGGCTTCCATTAACTCAACTCAGCTACTAGAGAAAATATCAAAGATACTCAACTCACTAAATGATGAACATGGTGTAAATAACCTACTGATAGAGGGAGAGAGTGTTCTCGACCAATCAAAAGAAATTGATTCACGACTTGAAGCAATAAGAGAATTAATAGCAGGAGCACAATTACAGGTTCAGGAGGGGATATATGATCTCACTGACTATCTCAGCAAAATAAGCAATCAAGAAGATAATTCAATCGCCTTAGACCAGAGAATTACCTTGCTTCATGATCTTGGAAGGAAACATAATTGTCAAATCACTGAGCTACTGGATGTCCAACATACCATAGAGGTTAAGCTGGATGATCTTAGTGCCGATAATTTGAAGCTCGACAGTTTAGTTCAAGAGCTTAGCCATCTTGAAAGTGAATATTTTGTAAAGTCTAAAACTTTATCTACTAGGAGACTTAAAGCGAGCAAAGCGCTTTCAAAAGAGGTGACAAACCTTATGCAAAATCTTGGAATGCCAGGTAGTGAAATTGTCTTCAATCTTACTTTTTTGGAAAGAGAGGTCAGACTAAACGGCGCTGAAGATATTCACATTTTGGTTAAAACAAATGCTGGACAGGACTTCAAGCCCTTAAATAAGGTTGCTTCTGGTGGAGAGCTCTCAAGGGTTTCTTTGGCGCTTTCAGTTTCTGGGAGTAATACTGAGTTGACTCCTACAGTTATTTTTGATGAGGTAGATGTAGGCATCAGCGGTTCAGTTGCAGAAATCGTTGGCCAGATGCTCAAGCAACTCTCAGATCAATATCAAATCATTTGTGTAACCCATCTTGCACAAGTCGCCGCTCAAGGCAAGGAGCATTTGAGGGTTGAGAAAACTCAAAAAAATGACAAAGCCTACACTACTGTAGTCAGCTTAAATAGAGAGCAAAGGGCTGATGAAATTGCGAGAATTTTGGGTGGAATTAAGATCACTAATAAGACTCGAATAGCTGCTGAAGAGATGATTAGCTCAAGCTCTTAAATTGCTTAGATATTGCCATTGAAAAAAACTCGCCTAAAGGTTGAATATTTTTTTAATAAGGCCTCTATATATTAAGCTTTCAACGCTTGACTATTAAACATTAAATTGTATAATGTTGCGTTTGTGCACAATCAGGGTGGTACAGTAGAAAGTGAAATCAGCTAACTCACTTATTCAATACTTTCTACTAATTTTAATTGTTGTTTATTACGCCATTAACGGCTTTGTTCTTTCAGCGTTATATGGTGCTTTAGTTAGTTTGAGCAACACATTAATTTTTGTTTGGTATACAAACAAACAAAAAGAACTGACTGATATTGATGCACAAAAAAGCTTTAGGATGGCGATAAATAGTAGTCTTATTAGAACACTTTCTCTAGTCCTTTTAGCTTTGATTGGGCTCGGTTTATTAGGGCTTGACCCTGCAGCTCTTTGTTTGAGTTTGGTGGTGGGTCAAGTAGGTTTTATTATAGATAGGTTAAGGCAAAAATAATGGCAAGTGGCGAACTAACATCTGGCGAATATATTAAGCACCATCTGCAGAATTTAACTTTTGGAAAATTTCCTGATGGCCATTGGGGCTTTGCCCACACTTCTCAAGAAGCTGCCGATATGGGTTTTATGGCCATTCATGTCGATACTCTTGGATTTTCTTTTGTCTTAGGGGCGCTATTTTTGTTTCTATTTGCCAGAGCAGCTAAGAAAGCCTCAATTGAGGCCCCGAGCGGTTTCCAAAACTTTGTTGAAAGTGTCATTGACTTTATAGATGAAAATGTTCGAGGTTCTTTTAATGGAAAAAACCCCTTGGTAGCCCCACTTGCACTAACAACATTTATTTGGATATTTCTAATGAATACGATGGACTTAGTTCCTGTAGATTGGTTGCCTGTGCTGTTTGCTGCAATGGGCGTTGAGTACTTGAAAGTGGTTCCAACGACAGATCCAAATGCTACATTTGGAATGTCAATTGGCATATTTATACTAATCCTTTACTACAGTGTTAAAGAAAAAGGATTGGGCGGATTTGTAGGCGAATTAACATTACATCCTTTTGGAAAGTGGATGATGCCTGCTAACTTATTTTTAGAGGGAGTGAACTTGCTGGCTAAGCCAGTTTCACTTGCGTTGCGTTTATTTGGAAACATGTACGCAGGTGAGATGATCTTCATTCTAATTGCACTGTTGCCATTCTGGATTCAGTGGAGCCTGTCTTTACCGTGGGCTATTTTTCATATCTTAATTGTATTACTTCAGGCGTTCATCTTTATGACTCTAGTAATCGTATATATGGATATGGCACACCAAAAAGAGCATTAATTTTTTAAATAGTTTTAATAAGTAGGAGCAAAAAATGGAACAAAGTATATTATTTTTAGCAGGATCTATTTTGATGGGTCTAGGCGCACTTGGCGCTGCTGTTGGTATTGGTATTCTCGGTGCTAGGTTTCTCGAGGGTGCTGCTCGTCAGCCTGAGCTAATCCCAATGCTAAGAACACAAATGTTTATCGTAATGGGGCTTGTTGATGCGGTACCTATGATTGCAGTTGGTATATCAATGTATATCTTGTTTGCGGTTGCAGGATAAATCGTATTCTTTTTTCAATAAACAAGGGTATTAGTTATGAATATTAACCTTACGCTAATTGGCCAAACAATCATGTTTGCCATGTTTGTCTGGTTTTGCATGAAGTTTATTTGGCCTCCATTAGTTGAGGCAATGGCAGCACGCAAAAAAGCTATCGAAGATGGACTTAAGGCAGCTGAACTTGGAAAAGAAGAGCATGCGTTGGCCCAAAAAAATGCAGAAGAATTAATTGAAAGCTCTAAAACCCAGGCAGCTGAAATTATTGCAAATGCTGATAAGCAGGCAAGTGTGATGATTGACAATGCCAAGGGCGCTGCATCTGAAGAGGCAGACAAAATTAAAGCTCAAGCAAAATCTGAGCTTGATCAAGAGGTTGCTAAGGCGCGTAATGAGCTTAGGAGTCAAGTTTCAACATTAGTCATGCAAGGAGTTAACTCTGTTTTAGACAAAGAAGTTGATTCAAAAACTCACAAGGATATGCTGTCAAAGCTGTCTCAGTCTTTATAAGGTACTGATATGGAATTATCATCAATTGCAAAGCCATATGCCCAAGCGATTTTTGAAGTTGCAGAGCAGAGCAACTCTATATCGGCATGGAGTAATTTTCTTGCAACAGCGAGCGCTGTAATGAGTGATGAGAGCACTAAAGCCTTTATTGCTTCACCTGGCAAAAGTAAAGATCAAAAATACGACTTGATTTCTGCTTTGATTGCTAAGGCTTCATCAAGTGAGCTTAGTAAGCAAGAATCTGCAGTTATTGGACTAATTCTAAAGAATGATCGTTCGGCTGCTATTGAAAGCATTGCAAGTGCATATGAGGCGGCAGTTTCAGATGCTAATCAAAGCAAAAACTTTAAAGTTATAAGTGCTTTTGAATTGAGTGAAGGCGAGAAAAAAGCAATTATTGATGATTTGACAAATAAACACAAGACAACTGTATCAGTAGAAACTGAAGTTGATGAGTCTCTCAAAGGCGGCATCATAATAAAAGAAGGTGACAAGGTTATTGATACTTCAATTAAGGCAAAAGTGGACGCTTTGAGTGTCTCTTTGTCTGTAAATTAATTTTATATAGAGAGGTTTGTTATGCAATTAAACGCTTCCGAAATTAGTGATTTAATTAAAAAAGAAATAGAGGGTTTTGATTTTTCAGCTGAGGCCCGCACAGAGGGCACTGTAATTAGTGTGAGTGATGGTATTGTGCGTATTCACGGCTTGGCGGATGCCCAATTTGGTGAAATGCTTGAATTTCCTGGAAACACATTCGGCCTAGCACTTAATCTGGAGCAAGACTCTGTTGGTGCGGTTGTTTTGGGAGACTACCTCCACATTTCAGAAGGTGACACAGTAAAGTGTACAAACCGAATCATGGAAGTCCCGGTTGGAAATGAACTACTTGGTCGAGTTGTTAATCCACTAGGTGAAGATTTAGAAGGCAAGGGAGATATCAAGGCTTCTGCAACAAGACCAATTGAGGTTGTGGCGCCAGGCGTAATCGAAAGACAATCTGTTGATCAGCCAATCCAAACTGGAATCAAAGCAATTGACTCTATGGTTCCAATTGGTCG
>LURN01000046.1 GCA_001628405.1 Candidatus Thioglobus sp. REDSEA-S12_B1
CTTCAAGATTGTTTTTTGTTCCACATCCTTGATTCCCCATCCATCGAAAATCTTTATGAAAATGCTTTTCCATAGTATTTGAATTAGCCCCTAAAGCCTTTTCCATTGCCTTGATTACTGCAAGTGTTTTTTGGGATTTTTCATCATAACTCATACTATCTTTCTCCAACTAGTTGTCTAGCATTTCTCCAGTCTCTTTGTTAAATAGTAGGCAGAGATTCGCTGGAACATTAGCCCTAACTGTAGTGCCAATCTCAGTATGATAATTTTTATCAGACTTAATAGAGATCATTTCTCCACCGGCCTTAAGAGTAACCATCGTTGTGTCGCCTAGCAGCTCAAAAGAGAAGGCGGGCCCGATAATCTCTCCGCCACTTGCGACGATAGATGCATCTTCAGCACGAAATCCCAAACTTACATCGCCTGAGAGTTTCTTATTGAGTCCATCGATGTTTACATTTTCGCCAGTAAAGGTGCCTTTACTAATAGTGCCATGTAGCAAATTCATCGCAGGAGACCCGATAAAACTGGCAACAAAACTATTGGCTGGCTTATTGTAAATATCTCTTGGAGTGCCAATCTGTTGAATAGCACCAGCGTTCATTACGACCACTCTATCAGCCAAAGTCATTGCCTCTACCTGATCATGAGTAACATAAACGGTAGTTACTCGAAGCTCATGCTGCAGATTTTTAATTTGCGCACGAGTAGAGACTCGCAATCTTGCATCGAGATTAGATAATGGCTCGTCCATTAAAAATACAGCAGGCTCTCGGACAATTGCCCTTGCTAAGGCTACACGCTGACGTTGGCCACCTGACAACTCAGAGGGCTTTCTGTCTAAGTAATCCTCTAGTTCAACCATTTCGGCAGCCCTCATAACTCTTTCATCATGAAGTCCTCGATCAACCTTTCTGACCTTTAGAGGAAATCGAATGTTTTCATAAACGGTCATGTTTGGATAGAGCGCATACGACTGAAAAACCATTGCAACGTCACGATCCTTTGGCTCTAAATCATTGACAGTATTTCCATCAATCACCACCTCACCTTCGCTCACCTCTTCTAGTCCTGCAATTAATCTCATAGTTGTCGTTTTGCCACAGCCTGATGGACCAAGCAAAACCAAAAACTCTTCATTAGCAATTTTCAAATTAAAGTTGTTTACTGCAACAAAGTCGCCCCATCGTTTAGTTAGATTAATTAATTCGATTTCAGCCATATAAGCCCTATTTTGATTAGTTTTAAGTTACTTTTTCACTGCAATGCCATGATGCCAATTATAGCACAGCAGAATTAGATAATAGTGTTGATTGCATTCGTATGCATTATTTATATATGAAGGTTGATTTTGAATAAAATTTTTCTCACGATAAGCGCTAGGAAGCTTAAACTATTTTTTGAACGACCACGAAAATGAAGTATGGCAATTAAATCCGGTTCTTATCACTCTCTCTTGCATTGATTGAATAGTACCTTGTACAAATTATTTGCAGACAGCGATTAGAGATTTAAATAATTTTATTACTCAATTTATTTTGTCTAAAATGAAACCTCGTATATTTGTATTTGGAGAAATTTCTATGACTAACCTTCGACCATCAAGAAATCAAAGGTTGATATGGTCATCAACTTTACTGCTGGAATGGGCGGTGACATTGTCTTTGGATCTGCTGAAAAACCTTTTCCACTCAATGAGGCTGGCACAGACATGGTTGGAGCGACTGAAAGACTAGAGCATGTTCGTAATCTACTTCCAGAAATTTGCACTATTGATTGCGGCACTATGAATTTTGGACATGGCGATTACGTAATGACAAACACTTCATCTGTGCTTCAAGAAATGGCTCGCCAAGTTCAGGCGCTTGGAGTCAGACCAGAGATTGAATGTTTTGATACGGGGCATTTGCAGCTAGCAATATGGCTTAAGAACCAAGGGCTAATTGATGATCCTGTAATGGTACAGCTCTGTATGGGAATTCCATGGGGCGCACCAGATGATATGCACACCTTTTTAGCGATGACCTCAAGTGTGCCCAAAGATTGGACCTTTTCAGCCTTCTCAATAAGCAGAAATCAGCTCCCTTTTGTAGCAATGGCGATTCTTGCTGGAGGAAATATTCGTGTTGGCTTGGAAGATAATATTTATCTAAAGAAAGGCGTTCTTGCTACAAACGGTGACCTTGTTAAAAAAGCAGTTCAGACGGCAGAGGGCATGGGCTGCACGATTTTAGGTCCAGATCAGGTTCGTAAGAACTTAAAACTAGAAAAGCGCTGGGGATAGGCATGACTCAGATCAAGTCTGCAGGCGTTATTGGAGCGGGCGTTATTGGAAGCGGATGGATAGCTCGCCTGCTGCTCAATGGAATTGATGTGTTTGTATTTGACCCATCTACAGATGCTCCTAAGAATGTTCAAAAAGTTATTCAAAATGCTGAGAGGGCATATAAAAACCTTCTCAAGTCAAGCCTGCCTGAGAAGGGCAGTCTTACATTTTCATCATCAGTTTCTGATGTTGCTAAATCATCAGAATTAATTATTGAAGCAGTTCCTGAGAGGCTTTCTGCAAAGCAATCGGTTTATGATGAAATTGAGTCCAATGGCTCTGCTGATTTGATCATTACGTCATCAACTTCAGGGATACTGCCTTCTGATTTGCAGTCAGAAATGAGCCACCCAGAGCGTCTGATTGTTGCGCATCCATTTAATCCAGTCTATTTATTGCCTTTAGTAGAACTAGTAGGTGGAAAGCAAACATCCATTGATGTGATTAATAGAGCCTCAAGTATTTTTACCCATATTGGAATGTTTCCACTCCATATTAAAAAAGAGATTCCTGCATTCATAGCTGACAGACTTCTTGAATCAGTCTGGCGAGAAGCTTTGTGGCTAGTGAATGATAATGTTGCAACAACAGAAGAAATAGACGACGCTATTCGCTATGGATTTGGCCTTAGATGGGCGCAGATGGGTCTTTTTGAAACCTATAGGCTAGCTGGTGGTGAGGCTGGAATGCGACATTTTATTGCTCAATTTGGTCCCTGCCTAGAATGGCCTTGGACTCACCTCATGGATGTTCCTGATTTCACTGAAGAACTTATCGATAAGGTATCCAATCAATCTGATGATCAATCTGGGCAATATAGCATTGATGAACTAATGCAGAAGCGAGATGACAACCTAGTTGATTTTTTGAAAGCGCTGAAGGAGAATCGATGGGGTGCTGGAAATGTTTTAAAAGATTACGACGAGAATCTATCCGGGTCAGTGAAAAAGATAGAGTTTTCTGATCTTGATTTATCCCAACCTGTTGATACTTATACGACTCATATTCCTAAGGATTGGGCTGACTATAACGGACATATGACCGAGGCGCGCTACCTTGACTGCTTCTCAGAGGCAACAAACGAGCTAATGAAATTAATTGGCGCTGACGAAGAATATATCGAAAATTTTGGATCTTACTTTACGGTTGAAACACACATAAGACACCTAGATGAAGTATTAATAGGTGAAAGAATCTACTCCAAAACACAAGTGATTTATGGTCAGAATAAAAAGCTTCATCTCTTTCACTGGCTCCATCATGATGACGGTAGACTTCTTGCAACAGCAGAACACATGTTGATTCACGTTGACCTAAAGACAAGGGGTGCGAGCATGCCTAGCGATTTAGTGATTGATAGAATGGAGCGTATTTATAGTGCGCACAAAAAACTACCCGCTCCAGAAGGATTAAGCCGGGCAGTAGGGGATAAAGTCTAATACCATTCGTCTGCCATGCTTTCTTTCTTCTTGATCATGTAATCTATTAATGCCTCATCTATTGACTCATCAAGTGGCGGCTCCTCATACTCCTCTAACATCTGATTCCAGCGCTCATAAGCTCTCTGTTCAGCATCTTTCGACCCATCTTCAACCCACTGTTCATAAGAGTTGTTATCAGGTAGCTCAGCTCGATAGTTCGCAGTCTCAAAGTTTTCAGCTGTGTGCTGAGTTCCCAAGAAATTTTCACCTGGAGAATTTTCCTTAAAGGCACTGCTCGCTAAGGAATTCTCGTCAATAGTTAGCCCCTCAAACATGCGATGAAGCATTCCTAGTCGATCACAGTCAAGTATAAACTTTTCGTAACCCACAACTAAGCCTCCTTCTAGCCAGCCAGCTGCTTGATGCATAAAGTTTGCACCTGCAAGAATTGCTGGATACATTGAATCAACTGACTCTTGCATGGCCTGGGCATCAGCAACCTTTGAAGCCGTGTAGTGTCCGCCCGCCCTAAAGGGTAAGCCCACTCTTCTGGCCATTTGCCCAACAGCATAGGTTGCTAAACTTGATTCGGCCGTTCCAAAAGTTGGCGCTCCTGACTTCAAGTCCATAGTAGTCAAAAAATTGCCATAAACTGCGCTTGAACCGGGCCTAACTAGTTGAGTGAGTGCAACCCCCACAAGCGTTTCAGCATGTGCCTGGGCGATAGCAGCAGGCATCGTTACAGGTGACATTGCGCCGCCAAGGATAAACGGTGTTATAACAACTCCTTGATTGGCTCTTGCATAACCTTTAAGCGCATCAGTCATTGTTTTGTCATAGACTAATGGGGAATTAACATTGATGTTTCCTTGTATGACACAATTCTTATCCAGAACATCATCACCAAAAACAATCCTTGCCATATTGATTGAATCTTCCACCCTATCAAGTGCAGTTACTGAACCCATGAAAGGCTTATCAGAATACTTAATGTGTGAATAAACCATATCTAAATGGCGTTTATTTACTGGAATATCAACCGGCTCACAGTTGGTGCCACTTGTATGATGGAGCCATGGACACATGTGCGAGAGCTTTATCAAATTATTGAAGTCTTGCATATTGCCTTGTCGTCTTCCGCCCTTAAGATCGTAGACAAAAGGTGACCCATAAGCCGGGCCGAGAACCAACTTATTCCCTCCAAATATCGTTGACCTCTTGGGGTTTCTAGCTAGCATTTCAAATTCACTTGGAGCAGTTTTACAGAGACTTTGAACAAGGCCCTTATCAAACCTTACGAGGGTTCCTTTAACTGTTGCTCCGGCTTCTTTAAATAAACTTAATGACTCTTCGTCATCCCAAAATTCAAGACCAACCTCTTTCAGAATCCAATCTACATGGTCATCTATTCTGGAAAGCTCCTCTTCACTGAGCATATCATAGCACTTGATATTTCTAGTTAAATATCTTGGCGGATCAATCTGTTCTGATTTTTTTCGCTCTGCAATTTTTGCGGAACGACCCCCTTCACCTCTTCGACGAGTTGACATAAATTACCCCATATAAAACTAAATCCAACCCACTTGTTGGAATTGATAGGTCAATGATAATTTAAAAAAAAACTTAACTCAAGTCAAAAAAATTAATAGTATTTATTGAGTTTTTTTATACCAGCCTAAAAAGTTTAATAATATAATCAAAGTGTTAACACAATAATTCAGGAGTCAATACATGAAAAAGATGGAACCTAAAGGTAATATTACATCTGAGTCTCTTCCTCTTTTTGAAGGAGATAATGCTTACCTAAAAGACTTTGCCACTTCAAATGATGAAACGGCGCCGATTACTGCTGGCTTATTTCGTCTAGAGAAGGGCGACTCAATTACTTACGACTATACTTATGAAGAAATGAAGTTAATCATTGATGGTGAATTTCATATCAGTGACGGCTCTGGCGAGGAGATTACAGCTAAGAAAGGCGATTTAATTTATTTCCCTAAGGGCAGCGTAATAACCTTTAGAACGGATAACTTCGGTTTGGGTTATTTTGTTGGCCAAAGAGGCCAAGACGAAGCCTAAAGAGATCTTGTTTGACACAGCACCCTTCCACTAATTGGTGCGGAAATCGTTCTCCTGTATGCCTCAATGATTCGCTTGTCTGAAGTGGGCTCGAATCCATCGAAGATCATTCCGTAGTGTTCAACCGAGTTCTCAATAATTGATGGTGAAACTATATTTATTCTGAGCTTACCAGCATACTCCGCAGCCAACGTCGATACGCACATATTTAATGCACCATTTGCAGCGGCAGCGGCAGAACCTGACAAAATGGGCTCATCACCAATGATTCCACTTGTCAAAGTAATCGAACCATTTTCAGTTAGATGGGGAATTGCCGCTTTGGCTAAATTCAGTTGGCTCAAGCACTTATTAGATAGACCTATAGCAAAGTCTTCCATAGTCAATTCCTCAAATGGCTTGAAAGGGGCTCGAACTCCTGCACATGAAATTAAACCATCAAAAGTTCCAATTGTTGCAAATGCATCCGATGCGCTTTCAAAATCTAACGCATCAATCTTTAAATCAGGCCCAGAGCGACCAGCTCGAATTACCTCATAATCTGAAAGCCCACTAACAACGACACTTCCAAGCCTTCCAGTTGCTCCAACAACAATTATTTTTTTCATATAACCTCTCTATTTAACTTTTCTATAATTATGATAACACTAATAAAGTAGACTACCAATAGCCCTTTTCACTTCTTCTTTTGTTGCACTAGAGTCTAAAGCTTTTCCAATTCTGACATTTATCTCTCGACGAAAACTAAATCTCATACCCTTTTTTACGGCTCTTGGAGCTTTTGAAAAAAAACTACCCCACATATTGTTTACCGCAAAAGGGACAACCTTTACTTCTTCCTTTGATAGAGATAAAACTCTTTCAAAGCCTCTCTTCAAATCACTTAGTTCACCAGTAATTGAAACATGTCCCTCGGGAAACAAGCCAACAACACAATCATCATTCAATAAATTGATGATATTTTGCATTGCATTTCTGCTACTTTCAGGCTTGATAGATACTGCGCCAACTCCCCTGAGAATCCAATTAAAGATTGGTTTGCTATAGTAATCGTCATGAACTACAAATCTGATTGTTCTTGGAGTTGCCCACTGAATAAAGGCAAAGTCAATATAGCTTATGTGGTTTCCAAGAAGAAGGACAGGGCCACGCTTTGGCAAATTTTCAAGCCCATGAACTTTTAATCGATAACGCCACCCAAATAAAAGGAGGCCTGCTAATTGACGCATGTTTAAAGAATAGCTTTAAGTTTTCTCAACACAATACTAAATCCAACAACCGCTATGAATGCATTAAAGTAAAGTATAAACTCACTTCCAAAACTAAGGTTTGCAAGAAAAACTGTAAAGATTAAAAGACTTATCATCGCTATATTTTGTAGCCAGTTCTTGCCAGCAAGCATACTTCCTAAACCGTCCTCTGGAGAGTTGGCTTGCATTAGTGCGTTAAGAGGGACAATCATCATGCCTGCGCCAACCCCGAACAACAAAATTATAGAAGTGACCAAAATAAGCGCAATAGAGTTTGGAATAAAACTAAGGCTTGAGATTACAGGAACCAAGATTGCACAAACTGTAATCATTATTGAACCGGTATAAATATTGTTGATGCGTATTTTATTGAAACTTTTTCTGCCAGATAGAGCTGCACCAATCATAATTCCAATGACTGAGGATGCTAACATTGCATTAACTACTAGCGGACTCTCTACACCAAAATTAACTTTTGCATGGGCAGGAATTACAGCCACTAAGTTTTGGGACATGCCCCAAAAAATGGCTGTACCCAAAATAGAATACCAAACAATTTCATTCGCCCTCATGGCTTTAAAATTTGTAGATAAATAATGAAATGAGATTAACTTTCCGATTGATAGTTTTACTTCACTTAACTTAGCTGGATAAAAACGAGTTCCTAGTGTTGCCAAGAATTCTATCGATGATAGCCCAACAAGCACCCAGCCTACAGGTGCTATTTTCATTAGAATCTCCTCGGGTGTTGTCACCTGCATTGTTCCCAAATAAGCCTCAAATAAATACGAGAAAAATACGGTACCTAGTAGAATTGCAATCAATACTACCGACGAGTGGTAAGCGTTGCCTTTGCTTAAGCCAGCCTTACTTAGACATTCCTTAATGTACCCCATTTTAGCCGGAGAATATATTGCACTTTGAGTTGCAAGCAGAAGCGTGAATCCAAATGCAGTTTTATATAAACCATTGTAGTAGCAGTAAGTAATTGCTAAGGTAATTAAGACCGCAGAAAAGGCGCTAAAGCGCATTACACTAGTCTTTGCAAATTTGTCAGAAAGATATCCTGACATAGTAAAGAGCAGTATAAATGGGATCAGTATCATAGCGTTAACAATAGCAGTTAGAATAATCTGCTGTTGCTCGCCATAGATCATAAAGATCGTATTTTGAATAATGATTTTATGGCCTAGGTCTACAAATGCATTAAGAAATACAGCAACTAAGTAGATCGAAAATACTAAGGAACGTTCTCTGCTAATCGGTTGACTTTCTTGCATAACTCTCCTGGCTATTATCTATAACATGACAGTATAAGAGAATTCTAGGGAGTCGGGTATTAAAATTAAAGTTGACTAAAATTCAATCCCCTCAACCTCAGCAATTGTTTGCATATCTTTGTCACCTCTTCCCGAGAGATTAATGATAATCGATTTATCACTGGACCATTCTTTTGCTAGTTTCACTCCATAGGCAATCGCATGAGAGGGTTCAAGCGCCGGAATAATTCCTTCAACCTCAGTTAAAAGGTGAAACGCTTCTAATGCCTCTTTATCGGTTATTGCAACATACTCCGCTCTGCCAATATCTTTTAGATAGGCGTGTTCTGGACCTACTCCAGGATAATCAAGGCCAGCAGAAATTGAATGTCCTTCAATTATTTGACCGCTCTCATTCTCCATTAAGTAAGTTCTATTGCCGTGCAGGACGCCTACACTTCCAGCTGTTAATGGAGCAGCATGAGCATCTGGACCAAGATCAATTCCTCTGCCTCCAGCTTCAACACCGATGATCCTGACTGAAGTGTCCTCAATGAATGGATGGAAAAGCCCAATTGCATTTGAGCCACCGCCTACACAAGCAATAATGGCATCAGGAAGCCCACCAACTTGCTCATCAAACTGCTCTTTCGCCTCTTTACCAATTACACTCTGGAAGTCTCTTACGAGCATTGGATAGGGATGAGGACCAGCAACAGTTCCAATAATATAATAGGTATTATCGATGTTAGTCACCCAATCACGCATTGCCTCATTTAAAGCATCTTTGAGTGTCTTTGAACCTGAGGAAACTGGAACTACAGTTGCGCCGAGAAGCTTCATTCGATAAACATTCTGTACTTGTCTAACGACGTCAACCTCTCCCATATATACCACACACTCTAGGCCTAGCCTTGCAGCAATAGTGGCAGATGCAACACCATGTTGACCGGCACCTGTCTCTGCAATGATTCGAGTTTTGCCCATTCTCTTAGCGAGCAAAGCTTGACCAATTGTATTATTAACTTTGTGAGCGCCAGTGTGATTTAAGTCTTCACGCTTTAAATATATTTTGGCTCCACCAATCTTTTTTGTCAGGTTTTCTGCGAAATAGAGTGGCGTTTTTCTTCCCACATAGTGCTTCAGATCATCCTCAAACTCCTTCAGAAAATCTGGATCATCTTTATATTTTTCATAGGCTTCATTTAATTCTGTTACTGCAGACATAAGAGTTTCTGCAACAAAGACGCCACCGTATTGGTCAAAATGACCATTCTCATCAGGGAGGTTATAACTCATGAATTAGTATTTCTTATAAAAGCTACTATTTTATCAATATCCTTGACCCCTGGTGCACTTTCAACACCGCTAGAAGCATCTACGGCATATGGTTTAACTTGGCTTATCGCTGCTGAGACATTGGTTTCGTTTAGTCCGCCAGCAAGGATAATAGGCAAAGAGATATCAACACAGGCTAGAGACCAATCGAAGGCCTCGCCAGTTCCACCATAAGCCGAAGGATTAAATGAATCAAGAAGTATTGCGCTTGCACTTGAAAACTCATCAGCCACTTGTAAAACATTAGTTTCTGGTTTAACACGCAACGACTTAATAAAAGGCATTTGATACTGTGAGCAATCAAGAAGGCTTTCATCGCCATGAAACTGGAGGGTGTCCAAAGGCACTTCACAGAGAACCTCATCGACAAAGCTAGGGTTTGCATTTACAAATAATCCAACCCTATTAACAAATGGAGGGAGCGCCTCTATTATCTCTTGAGCCCTTAAAATATCAACATTTCTTGGAGACTTGTCATAGAATACCAGGCCAATCGCATCAACCCCTGCAATTGCAGCCTGTCTTGCATTTTCTGCTTCAGTAAATCCACATATCTTAACTTTTGTCATAGATAGTTATCATTGTGTTTTGATAAAGAGATTTTCTCACAGCCCTTGAGCCCATGGATAGAATTAAACAGCCTAATTAGAACTGTTTAAATCATTTTTTCTTTGTTGAGGCTTTCTTTTTTCTTTTTTTTGGCTTGGCTTTTGCCTTTATCTTGCCTTCTATAGCCTTTTTACATTCCTCTAGGCTTAAGTCAGCAGGCTCTTTATCACCAAAAACCTTTGCAACTGTGACATTTTTTTGCCCCTTGCCTCTTTTCTTTCCATTCCAAATATAAGGCCCAAAGCGACCATTTAAAACTTGAATTTCTGAATCTTCAAAAACCTTTATGACTCTTTCTGCATCAAATTTTTCTTTTGCAGCGATTAATTCAAGTGCAGTCTCTAGACTGACCTCTTCAGGAGTATCTTCTTTGAGAGAAACATATTTTTTTCCATATTGGATATAAGGACCAAACCTTCCATAATTTGCCTTTATGGTCTCTCCTGACTCAGTCACCCCCACTGTCCTTGGCATTTTGAATAGCTCCAAAGCTTCTTCAAGCGTTATATTTTCAATATCTTGTCCTGTTCTTAATGATGCAAATGTTGGCTTTTCTTCGTCATCCTGCCTTCCTATCTGTGCAAACGCACCATAACGACCAAATCGAACACTGACTGGCTTACCTGAAATAGGATCATCCCCAAGCTCTCTTTTGCCATGGGTTTCATCTCTTGAAATATCCTTGGCTAATTCAATTTGATTATGAAAAGGCTCATAGAAATTACGAACTACTCCAGTCCATGGTTTAGATTCCTCTGCAATAAGATCAAAATCACTTTCAAGCTTAGCCGTAAACTCATAACCGATGATGTTTCTGAAGTTTTTGAGCAAAAAATCAACTAAAAGATAGGCAACATTCGTAGGAAAAAGCTTGTTCTTTTCGGTACCAGTTGTCTCAGTTTGAGAAAGCTCAGTGATAGTACCATTTGATACTTCTATCAGCTGATACTCGCGCTCAACTCCCTCTCTAGTGTCTTTCACAACATAGTTTCTATCTTGAACTGTAGTTATCATCGTTGCAAATGTTGAGGGCCTACCTATTCCCATTTGCTCAATCTCTTTCACTAGCGACGCTTCTGTATATCTTGGCTTTGCCCTAGAAAAACTCTCTCTTGAGCTCATGTTATTCAAAGTCAGTATGTCGTCTTTACTAATTTCTGGTAAGAGCTTGTCATCAGAAGACATATAGTCATACACCTCGAGAAAACCTGGAAAAGATAGTACTTCACCTTCAGCAATAAAGTGTTCACTCCTTCCTGATATGTTGATATTGACTTTAGTTTTTTGGAGCTGGGCATCACTCATCTGAGAAGCCAGCGTTCTCTTATAAATTAGTGAATACAACTTCGCTGATTGGTCATCTAAGCCTAGAATAGTCGGCTTAGTTAAATCTGTTGGCCTTATTGCCTCGTGAGCTTCTTGAGCTCCACTCGAACTAGTTTTATATCTTCTGGCTTGATGAAACTGCTCTCCATATTTTGAAATAATTTCATCCTGGGCTGCATTAATAGCAACTTCTGACAAGCTCAAAGAGTCAGTTCTCATATAGGTTATTGCGCCCTCGCGATATAAATTCTGAGCAATTGACATAGTTTGCTTTACCGAAAACCCGAGCTTTTGTGATGCCTCTTGCTGCAAAGTAGAGGTAATAAATGGAGCCTTAGGGGATCTTTTAGATGGCTTTGTGTCAACTAAATCAACTCTTAAGTCAGCTTTTAGTAGTTCCTCAGCAAAAGAAAGTGCTTCTTCTTTAGAGCTAAATTCTTTGCTGAGCTTTACCTCTAGACTTTGTTTGCTAGAATTTTCTAAATTCGCTTTAACCTTATATGAGCTAATGGGAGTATGTGCTGAAATTTCTCTCTCTCTTTCGACCACCAGTCTCACTACTGGAGACTGAACCCTGCCAGCTGAACGAGCGCCAGAAATTTTCCTCCAAAGAACTGGAGAAATCTCAAAACCAACCAGTCTGTCAATGATGCGGCGGGCCTGTTGTGCGTCAACTAGGTTTGTATTAATTGTTCTAGGGTTTTTAATAGCTTCTGTAATAGCACCTTTTGTTATTTCATGAAAAACAATCCTTGGGGTGTCTTCATCTAACGAGAGAGCTTGCTGCAAGTGCCAAGCAATAGCCTCACCTTCTCGATCTTCATCAGTAGCCAAAAAGATTTTATCAGCAGATTTAACGGATTTTTTTAGTTCGGCAACGACCTTTTTCTTGTCCGAGCTTATTGCATAAGTTGGTTGAAAATCGTTCTCAATACTCACACCCATATCTTTCTTGGGCATATCTCTGATATGTCCAATACTAGACTTGACTGTGTAGTCAGGACCTAAAAACTTTTCAATTGTTTTTGCTTTCGCCGGAGACTCGACAATAACAAGATTTTTTGACATATAAAGTCCTACTGAATAGTAGGGTTATCATCATGAAACACAATAGACTCGATCCATTGTGACGGAACAGCTGATTCAGCACTATTGCCAATAACCATCATTACAACCCATTTCAAATCATCAATGCTGAGTTTTGAGTCTTCTAGAGACATAACTTGATCGATTACTATTTCTCTTTGGCTCGGATTTAGTTGGCCCATATTCTCCATGAACATTATGAAACCTCTAGCTCTAGAATCTAATTTAGTTTTTTCCAGTTCACTGTAAATTCTCATGGAATTATGAACCGTATTAAAACTTGCAATCTTTCCATCCTGGAGGGCAGCGATATTCTCAAGCCAAATTAGTGCCTTTTCAATTCTCTCTGAATCAAATCCTGCTTCAGACAGATGTGTCTTCAGAAGATCGTCGTCCAACTCGTGGGTTGAATCTTGCTCAGCTGAGTCAAAAAGGAAGTCAAACATAAAGGTGAGTACATCAAGAATATTGTTAGTCATAGAGCCTCTTAAAATAAACTAGTCTTAATACATTATCAATTATTGGCTCTATCATAAACTCAAAAGAGCCTTTACTTTTGTTATTACTTGTGGGCAAGAATCACTTTTTCAACCTCCGCATAAGTTATAAAGTGATTACTAAACTAAAGCAACTAATTATTTTGTTACCTTCATTATCCACATCTTTATATACATTGGGTCTTAATAAAGCCATATTGCCATAGAAACAGTTATCTATCAGTCATACCGGCTCATTCCAAGTATGGTAAAATTGCAAAATTTTTTGTTGGCATATATACATTATGAAAAGAACATTCCAACCAAGCGTACTAAAACGTAAGCGCAACCACGGCTTTAGAGCTAGAATGAAAACTCGTTCTGGACGTGCGATTCTAAGTGCACGTAGAAAGAAAGGGCGTAAGCGCTTAGCAGCTTAATCTAATGTCTAGCTCGCTCGCTCGAAGTGTGCGTATTACTAATGCCAAAGAATTCGCACATGTTTTCAACAAGGGGCGCCATTCTCAAAGTCAATTTTGGAAAATAGTAACCAGTGGTTCTGCTTGCTCGTTTTCTAGGCTTGGGCTTGCAATATCCAAAAAAGAATACAAAAGAGCGGTTGATAGAAATCACTTAAAAAGACTAGCTAGAGAAACATTTAGATTAAACCAAGACTGCCTAGGTCAATTAGACTATGTTGTAATGGCTAAGAAGAATTTTTGCAAAGATAATGCTGAAGCAATGCTCGACTTGCTATCACTTATGAAAAAAGCAAAAAATAGGATGACTTCAGAATGAAATTTATTCTTCTGCCACTCATAAAGATGTATCAATGGCTGATAAGTCCTTTTTTAGGTAACAATTGTCGTCACATACCAACTTGCTCTGAATATACATTTGAAGCAATTAAATACCATGGAGCAATAAAAGGGGTTGCTCTTGGAGCAAAAAGAATAAGCAAATGCCATCCTTGGACAGAGGCAAGTTATGATCCGGTTCCAAAAAAAACTAAAATAATTTAAATACTTATGAATACTCAAAAACTCTTTCTATTTATTGCGATTTTTTTAACAGTTTTTCTTCTTTGGGATAAATGGGAGTTAACTCAATCTATCGATGAAAATGGAAATGTCATTACTCAAACTCAGATTGTTGGAACGAGTTCTACCACTGAAATATCTGACGTGCCAGCTCCAAGCGATGTCCCTGCCGCCGAATTATCGATTTCGGATGAATCAACCCCGACTATCAGTGAACCTAGCAATAATAGTGCCTTCACAACAGTCGTTACAGATCTTTTAACACTTCAAATCTCTCATAAAGGTGGAACCATAATTAGTGCCCTTCTTAATGAATACCCAGAAACTCTTAACTCTGAAGAAAGATTTGAGCTTTTAAGAAGTTCTCCAGGTAGCATTTTTCATGCGCAAAGTGGGCTCATTCCAGCAGAAAAGATGCCAACGCATCAAGATGAATTTACCTCTGAAAGACAAGAGTATGTTCTGCAAGGAAATAATGAGTTAATTGTTCCTCTTAAGTGGACAGACAATAATGGAGTTACTGTTACCAAAAACTTTCATTTCAAGCCTAATAGTTATGTTGTTGAAGTCGATTATCTGATAGAAAACAATAGCTCTGCTGATCAAGTTGTTAGCAGCTATACCCAACTTGCCCATGGGACTCCACAACAGTCTGGTGGCTTTTTGACTGGCATGCAAAATTTTAATGGTGGTGCGGTCTATAATGATGAAGAAGTTTTCGAAAAAATTGATTTTGAAGACTTTGACTCAAGCCCCAAAATATCGTCAGTTGGTGGATGGGCTGCTATTATTCAACATTACTTTTTTTCAGCATGGATACCTAATGATAAAGAGACGCATACCTACTCAACTAAATCCAGCAGAGATAAATACCTTCTTACAACTGTAAATCCTAGCTCAAGAATTGCTTCTGGCTCCTCAGCCACCATTGGAAAAAATCAGCTTTATATTGGGCCGAAAGAGCACGTTCGTCTTGAGAAATTAGCACCCGGTTTAGATAAGACAGTTGACTATGGATTCCTGTTTATTGTTGCTAAGCCATTGTCAGTGTTCTTACACTGGATATACAGCTTTGTTCAAAACTGGGCTATTTCAATTATCTTGGTTACTCTGGCTATCAAGCTGGCTTTTTATAAATTATCCGAAAAATCTTTTCGTTCAATGGCAGGAATGAAAAAATTAGCACCCAGACTTCAAAAAATCAAAGAAACATATGAAGGTGATAAGCAAAAAATTGGTCAAAAAACAATGGAGCTTTATAGAACAGAGAAAATCAATCCTGCCGCTGGCTGCCTTCCAATTCTAGTTCAAATTCCAGTGTTCATTTCAATCTACTGGGTTCTAATTGAGATGGTCGAACTTCGCCAAACGCCATTCTTATACCTGCCAGATCTAGCTGCAAAAGATCCATACTTCATCCTGCCACTCATTATGGGTGCATCTATGTGGTTTCAGCAAAAACTTAATCCTCCTCCAGCTGATCCAATCCAAGCAAGAATCATGCAGATGCTTCCGATTGTATTTACAGTTTTCTTCCTTTGGTTCCCTTCAGGTCTTGTTTTGTATTGGGTTACGAATAATATTCTTTCAATTGCACAACAAGTGTACATTAACAAAAAAATTAACGGATAGCCAGTTTCAATATGACTATAAGCGCTAAAGTAAAAGCTATAGCTAAAGATATTAAGCTACTCATTCTTGATGTCGATGGAGTGCTGACTGATGGCGGTATTTATTTTGATGATAATGGCATTGAGCATAAGAAGTTTGATTCACAGGACGGCTGTGGAATTAAATTGCTTGAATTGACCGGCGTTGAAGTAGCAATCATTACTGCAAGAAGCACTCGCTCTGTTGCACATCGGCTTGACTCATTGGGCGTAAAAAATTACTACCATGGCATTAAGGATAAAAGTAAGGCGCTCAATGAGCTCTCTAAAAAACTTTCTATCAGTTTAAGTGAGTCAGCTTTTGTTGGGGATGACGTAATTGATCTGCCTGCGATGTCAAAAGTTGCCTTACCTATTGCTGTGGCAAATGCGCACTCGTTTGTAAAAGAAAACGCGCTAATGGTAACAAAAAATGCTGGCGGCTCAGGGGCAGTGAGAGAAGTCTGTGACTTTCTCCTCAAATCTCAAAATAAATACGATGACCTTATGCAGTCATTTTTGAGATGACTGAATTCCAGTCTCAATGCTATGAGGCCCTTAAAAAAGTTCCCAAGGGCAAGGTCATTACTTATTCTGGCCTCGCTGCAATGATAGGAAGACCTAAGGCTCACAGGGCGGTTGGAAGTGCTATGAATAAAAACCCTTTTGCTCCTGAAGTCCCATGTCATAGAGTAGTTAAATCTAATGGTGACCTGGGTGGCTTTGCAACAGACATAAAGGTCAAAATAAAACGCCTTCAAGAAGAAGGCGTAATGGTATCTAATAATAAAATAGTTGACTTTAAATCCAACCTATTCGAAATCTAGCTAGCGCTTCTTTCCTCTCATCTTAGTAATCATTTGAAGCTGTGCAAGAGACTCAGCCAATGCGGCCTGGGTTGTTGAAAGGTCTTGCTCTCCTTTAGCATTAGACATTGCCTCTTCAGCTCTTTGTTTAGCCTCAAGAGCTTTCGATTCATCAAGGTCATTAGCACGAATTGCCGTATCGGAGAATATTGTCACAACATTAGGCTGCACCTCAATAATACCTCCAGAAACAAAAATTGACTCCATTCCATTTTCAGTTTCAACTCTAACCTCACCAGGCTTGAGAGTGCTTATTAGTGGAACATGCATTGGGTATACACCAATCTCGCCCATAGTTGCGGGTGCAAAAACACACTTTGCCTCTCCTGAGTAGATTTCCTCAGTTGCGCTAACTACATCAACGTGGATTACTGACATCTATGCGTTCTCCGATGCCTTTTCTTTAACTTCATCAATTGATCCCGCCATGTAAAAAGCTTGCTCTGGAATAGCATCGTGCTCTCCATCTAGAATTGCTTTAAAGCCAGAAATGGTCTCTTTCAAAGAAACATACTTACCAGGCGAACCTGTGAAAACCTCTGCCACAAAGAAAGGCTGTGATAAGAATTTTTGAATTTTACGAGCGCGTGATACAATCTGCTTATCCTCTTCAGATAATTCGTCCATACCAAGAATCGCGATAATATCTTTTAACTCTTTATAGCGCTGAAGCACTCCTTGAACACCACGAGCTACATCATAATGCTCCTGACCTACGATTAATGGATCAAGTTGTCTAGAGGTTGAGTCTAAAGGGTCAACCGCAGGATAAATTCCAAGCTCTGCAACTTGACGTGACAATACTACTGTAGCATCCAAGTGAGCAAAAGTTGTTGCTGGTGACGGATCTGTTAAGTCATCAGCAGGCACATAAACGGCCTGAATAGATGTAATAGAGCCTGTCTTTGTTGAAGTAATTCTTTCTTGCAGTGCACCCATCTCGGAAGCAAGTGTTGGCTGATATCCAACCGCAGATGGCATACGCCCCAAGAGCGCAGAAACCTCTGTTCCAGCTAGAGTATATCGGTAAATATTATCAATAAACAGAAGTACGTCTCTACCCTCATCACGGAAATATTCAGCCATTGTAAGCCCAGTTAATGCAACACGAAGTCTGTTTCCTGGTGGCTCATTCATCTGACCATAGACCAGTGACACTTTATCCAGAACGTTAGACTCCTTCATTTCATGATAAAAGTCATTTCCTTCACGAGTTCTCTCACCAACTCCTGCAAAAACTGAATAGCCTGAGTGCTCGATAGCGATATTTCGAATCAGCTCCATCATATTTACAGTCTTTCCTACGCCGGCACCACCAAATAATCCAACTTTACCACCTTTGGCAAATGGACAAACAAGGTCTATCACTTTAATACCTGTTTCAAGTAATTCTGCAGCTGGTGCAAGCTCATCATAGGTTGGAGCAGCTCTATGGATCTCCCAATCTTCTTCGTTACCAATATCCCCAGCATTATCGATTGGATCACCTAGAACATTCATAATTCTGCCAAGAGTTTTTGTGCCAACTGGAACAACGATTGCCTTACCAGTGTCTGTCACCTCGAGACCACGCTGAAGACCTTCAGATCCTCCCATAGCAATTGCTCTTACAATATTGTCACCAAGCTGTTGTTGCACCTCTAAGGTAAGGTTTGTTTTAGTAACATTTAAAGCGTTGTAAACTTTTGGTATTGCGTCAGATGGAAATTCGACATCGATTACCGCGCCAATAATTTGTGTAATTTTACCTGTACTCATTTGCTTTTCCTATTTTGTAAACTTTAAACAGCAGCAGCACCAGCAACAATTTCAGAAATCTCCTGAGTAATTGCGGCCTGTCTTGCCTTGTTGTATATCAATCCCAATTCTTTAATCATTTCTCCAGCATTATCAGTTGCACTATGCATAGCGATCATTCTTGATGATTGCTCACATGCGTTATTTTCAACTATTCCCTGATAAACCAATGCCTCAATGTATCTAACCAATAGTGCGCCGAGTGCTTTTTCAGCATCTGGCTCATAAATATAATCCCAGTGGTGGTCCATACTCTCTTCTTCAGTTACCTCCATTGGAACAATTTGTTTTACTGTAGGCACCTGAGTCATAGTGTTTGCAAAACGATTGTAGGCAATCATTATTTGATCAATATCGCCTGAATCATACTTATCAAGCATGACTTTAATTGTGCCAAGCAGCTCATCAAAGTTGGGGTTATCTCCAAGATCAGTTAAAACGGAGTTGATTTGTAGCCCTGTGTTCTTGAAAAAAGAAGTTGCTTTTTTTCCAATGGTACATAGCTCAACTTCAACCTTGTCAGATTGCCAAGCTGCAATGTCCTTTAGCAGGCTTCTAAATAGATTGGTATTTAAGCCGCCACAGAGGCCTCTATCACTCGAAATAACAATAATCCCGACTTTATTAACCTTTTCAGGGGCAGTCATGTATGGGTGCTTAAACTCAGAGTTAGCATGAGTAAGGTGGCCTATCACATTTAGAATTTTTTCAGAGTATGGCCTTGATGCAAGCATCTTATCTTGAGCCTTTTTCATCTTAGAAGCTGCAACCATCTCCATGGCTCATCATTGTAGTCACCAGATTTATTGATCTCGTCCATTAGGGCAGTTTGACTTGTATTCATATAAGCCAAAAGCGCAGCCTCAAATGCAACGACCTTATTTGCATCAATATCATCAAGTGCGCCACTATTTGCAGCAAATAGTGAGGTGGCAGTTTCAGCCACATTCAAAGGAGAATACTGTCCCTGCTTCATTAGCTCTGTAACTCGCTGCCCTCTATCTATCTGTGCTTTTGTTTCAGCATCAAGATCAGATGCAAACTGAGCAAATGCTGCCAGCTCACGATATTGAGCTAAGTCAAGACGAATACCTCCGCCTAGTTTTTTGATAACCTTAGTTTGTGCAGCACCACCAACTCGAGAAACAGATAAACCAGCATTAATCGCAGGTCTAATTCCAGAGTTGAACAAGTCTGTCTCAAGGAAAATCTGTCCATCAGTAATCGAAATTACATTTGTAGGAACAAAAGCCGATACATCGCCAGCTTGAGTTTCAATAATTGGCAATGCAGTTAATGAGCCAGTCTTACCTTT
>LURN01000047.1 GCA_001628405.1 Candidatus Thioglobus sp. REDSEA-S12_B1
CCTCTAATTATTAAAGGACCGTCAATTTCTATTCGCCTTGGCTCAGTAGATTTATTTTCAATGGAGTCAATTAAAATAGATACTGTCTCAGCAACCATCTGGTTTGCTGGCTGACGGACAGTTGTTAAACTATATGCAGGCCATGATGCTATAGGCACATCGTCATACCCAACTACAGAAACGTCATCAGGTATTTTTAACCCTAGTTCAGAACGAATTACATCCATTACTATAAATGCCATATGGTCATTCGCAACAAAAACAGCGTCTGGTATTTCCTTGGCAGTAAACATTTTTCGTGCAGCCTTTCGAGTTTCACTTGTATTAAAATTACCCAATTCCCGGGCAAAGAGCGTCTTTCCATGCTTTTTCAGCTCTGCAATAAACCCAGCTTCTCTATCACGCTGGGTTGAGGCGCCTTCCCAGCCCGCTATATAACCAAGGCGTTTGTGATCTCCCGCAATTAGAAACTTTGCAACCTTTTGACCTCCTGTTATATTGTCTGAAGTGACAGCTGATAATCGCTCATCATCTTGGGCGCGGTTAAACAAAACAACCGGAACCCCCGCAGCATTGCAACTAGATGCCAAGCCTGAAGACATTGCTACTGAAGCAGCAATAACGCCATCAACTTGATAGTCAAGCATTTCATTAACTACATCATCAATATTTCCTGCGGTTTTCGAAGCCATAAAAACCAAAACATGGTAGCCTTTTTTCTGCAAAGCATTAGAAAGAAGCTCAACCGCCTCTGGATAAAAGTAGTTATCCAGATAAGCGACCACTAAACCGATAATGCGAGACTGACCGGTAATGAGTGATCGTGCCAAAATATTGGGACGATAGCCGAGCTCTGCAGACGCATCATAAACTTTCTCCTTTGTTTTTTTCGAAACAGAAGCCCCAGGTGTAAAAACCCGTGAAACTGCTGATTGGCTTACGCCAGCCAATTTTGCTACTTCCACTGAGGTTATTTTTTTGGCTGCCATCAATCTGCCGTCCAACCACCATCAACCATCAAAGCAGATCCTGTTATCATTTTAGATGCTTCAGATGCTAAGAATACCGCAGCTCCCATGATGTCTTCAACTTCACCAATTCGATCAAGCTTTATCTTTTCTTTAATCCATTTTCTTCGTTCAGGGTTGTCGAAAGTAGATTGCGTAAGAGGGGTGCGAATAAATGTCGGGCAAATAGTATTAACTCTTATTTGGTATGGCCCCCATTCTATTGCCATCGCTTTAGTAAAACCTTCAACTGCATGTTTTGAGGCAGAATAAACGGCTCTGTCAATGCCGCCCACATGTCCCATTTGAGAAGAGATGTTGATTAAAGAACCAGGTTTTTTATTTTTAATTAAGCCCTTTGCTACAGCCTGTGTTACGAAATAAGCGCCGCGAAGATTGACACTCATTACCTCATCAAAATCCTCCACTGAAGTATCCTGAGAGGGTGAGTGACGACCCAGCCCAGCACTATTGACCAAAATATCAAAAGGCCCATTTTTTAATATAGTTTTTTGGGTTAAGTTGATTTTCGTAATGTCTAAAACCAATGCTTCAGCATTCAATTTTCTTTCTTGAATTGCATCAACAGCTTTGCTAAGTTTATTGGCGTTTCGAGCTGACAATGTTACGTGAGCACCAGCTTCTGCCAAAGCTACAGCGCAACCTAGACCGATTCCTGAAGATGCACCGGTAACAAGAGCCTTCATACCATCAAGGCGAAATGATGGCATACTTGGCAATTCAATCATTTTTGATCCTTAAGGTTTTGAAATGGAGGTTTATTATATCTCGCTTTATTAAATTCACGAAGTCTATCAAATACGTCTACACCAATCTGGTTATACATATCCAATAAATCTACCATTACCCAGTTTTCTCTTATCAATCCATTTTCAATTCGCCAAAAGTCTAAGCTTCTCATCGTTATCTTCTTACCAACCGGCGCAATTCCTAACCATCCATTGTGGGTTAAAGTTTGTATCATATTTGGCCAGCCAGTCACCCCAACATAATTCCTTTCAGCAAAGAAATGGTAATTTATCTCATCGACGTACTGACCTCGGTCTGGCATAGCTTTCAAAAACGGAATTTGATGCCAATTACGAAAACCATCTATACCCCGACACGTTCCTATGCCTGAGGGCCCATACCAACTCACCCTTGGATGCCAATACTTATCCATTTCCATGACCTCAGGACCTCCTTTTGAGGGGTGTTTTTTCATTGAGGCAAGCATATCTATAATGTGCTGTCGTGAGGTAGAGCTTATTTTTTTATCAAAAGGGGTGTCACTTATTCCATCTTGTGTTGCGGGACCAGGCACATGCCACTCTCGTCCAAGGCTAGGCGACATAGGCCATGCATTTGCTTGCATCATCATCTCTGGAATATCCCAAAGAGCTTGCACCTCAACAACAAGATTGTCAACGATTCTATAAAACTCATGGAAACGCATGGCAACTTGGTGCCCCGTAGGCGGGATATCCATCCAGGGCAATACAAACGTTCCGGTATAATATCCACAACACCCCACCCAATTATCATTCTCAGCTGTGGGTGCTGCTATTACAATGGTGTCTCGTCGCTCTAAATCTGGAATCGCCCTAAATAGTGGTTCATACGCTTCAGAAAAAAGGCCTATTGCACCATCGAGATCTTCAAAGGGGAAACATAGATGAACAATCGCATCATCATGAAACAACTTTTCAAGTGTATCCTTAACTTCTTGGGGCTCGAAGTTATGCATTGAATG